>NZ_JBLVOH010000004.1:59112-63467 GCF_053543675.1 Microbacterium umsixpiens | reverse complement strand
CACACGGAGGCATCTCTTATCCCGGGCACCTTCTCTCGCGTCGGCGCCCAACCACGAATGGAGTGACACTGTTGCCTAGCACGACTGACCTTTGGACCGGGCCGTACCTGAACGTGGACGGCCGACCCTTCGTGGTCATCGGAGCGGAGGTACATAACTCCAGCTCAAGCACCGAACGGGCGATCACCGCGTCTTTCGACACCGTCGCGCTCCTCGGCGCCAACACGGTTCTTGCACCTGTCGCATGGGACCTCTTCGAACCGGTTGAGGGCACCTACGACACGCGCCTTGTCGACGCGATGATTGAGGGAGCGCGTTCGCGAGGCTTGAAGCTCATCCCTCTGTGGTTCGGGTCCTGGAAGAACGCCGCTTCGACGTACGTCCCAGCATGGGTGAAGCGGGACGCGGAGCGCTTCCCGCGCTCTCTCCTATCAACCGGTCACCATGCCGAACATCTCACGCCGTTCGGGTCCACGTCACGCGAGGCCGATGCGCGCGCGTTCGCTGCCCTGATGCAGCACATAGCCGCTGTGGACGCCGACCGCACGGTGATCGCGGTGCAGGTGGAGAACGAGATCGGGTTGCTCGGCGACACCCGCGACCGCAGCAATAATGCGGAGCGCCTGTTCAATGACCGTGTACCTGCAGCTGTCATCCATGCGGTTGCCGGGGACGTCGACGCCCCCCTCCACGCGGAATGGGTCGCCCACGGCAGCCTGAGGGAAGGAACTTGGGCGGAGGTCTTCCCTGCGGGCGACCGCGTCGACGAAGCGTTCATGGCGGCCGGTTTCGCCGCCTACACGCAGGTCGTGGCTGCCGCGGGGCGAGCGGAATTGAATGTTCCCCTGTTCGTCAACGCCTGGCTCGACCGCGATAGCGTACTCGACGGCCCGGTCGCCCTTGCCGGCGGCAAACGGCCTGGACAGTATCCGAGTGGCGGACCCGTTCTGCCGGTCGCCGCGATCTGGGAAGAACTCGCCCCGGACATCGATTTCCTCGCACCTGACATTTACGTTGATGACATCACAGAGGTACTCGCCGGTTTCAAGGCTCGCCGGGGGCGCCTGCTCATCCCGGAGTTGCGCGGCGACTCTCCCGGCATCCCGCAGATGTTCGAAGCCATCGGCAACCACGCGGCGCTTGGCGTCTCCCCGTTCGGTGTGGACTCCTATACGCCGACAGATCCTGAGTTTGCTCCCCTCGCCGACGCCTTTCACCTCCTTCGGGCTGCGGCAGCCGTCGTCGCGGTCAATCCGGACGCGCAGATGCGCGCCATCATCCTGAACGAAGAAAACCCAGGTGCGGAGATCGTCCTCGGCGACGTGACGGTGACCTTACACACGAAGGATGAGTGGGGGTACGTCACACCGGTCTATCCCGGGTACGCCATCGTCATCGAGGACGGCCCGAACGGGGTCTATCTCCTCGGCCGAGGTTTCTGGATCACCCTGGCAGGCACGGACGGACGGACGGCTTCCTTCCTTTCCGCGACCGCGTTCGAGCTCGAGGGCGACGAGCTTGTTCCGACGCTGCACCTAAACGGCGATGAGACCGCCTCGGGCTCGCTGATCCCCTATCCCTTCCCCGGGAGCGGGCTGGTACCTGGCCGCGCCATTCCCACCCGTATCCCTGAGACGGGAATCACCCGGTTCTCCACCTACGCGATCTGAGCGCGCCGCGCCTCTTCCTCTTCCTCGTCTGCCCCACCGAACGGACCTGCTATGAACGACGACTACCTGCCCTACCGCGACTCCACCCAACCTGTGGGGGTGCGAGTACGAGACCTCCTCGAGCGCATGACACTCGAAGAGAAAGCGGCCCAGACGGCATCACCTTTCGGCACGGCTGTCGATGCACACACCCCGCCTGCGACAGGCTGGGGTACTGCAACCGCCGCCATCGCTGCATTGAACTTGCCGCCCCGGGAGGCGGCGGCGCGCGTGAACGAACTGCAGCGCAAGCACATCGAGGACACGCGCCTCGGTATCCCCGTCCTTCTCGCGGAGGAGGCGCTCCTCGGTTTCAAAGTCCAGGGCGCGACCACCTTCCCGGACGCCATCGCTCAGGCAGCGACGTGGGATCCGGAACTCATCAGGGAGATGGGTGCGGAGATCGGGGCTCAGATGGCAGCCCTCGGCGCGAGGATGGCGCTGTCTCCGCTCGCAGACGTCGCTCGCGACCCGCGATGGGGACGAGTCGGCGAGACCTACGGTGAGGACCCCTACCTCGTCGGCTCGACGGCATCGGCCTTCGTTCGGGGGCTGCAGAACGCGGTCCCGGGAAGTCCGATCATCGCGGCGCTCAAGCATTTTGTCGCTTATGGGGCGAGCGACGGCGGACGCAATACCGAGCCCGCTCAGGTGGGAGACCGACTCCTGCGCGAGTTCTACGGTGTTCCGTTCGAAATGGCGATCCGCGATGGGGGCGCCGATGGAATCATGCCGTCCTACAACGACCTCGATGGCGTGCCCGTCACCGGGTCCCCGGAACTCCTCGACGGCCTCCTCCGCCAGGACTATGGCTTCGACGGAGTAGTCATTTCCGACCTCGACGCCATCGGGCAGCTCCATACCAAGCATGGCGTGAGCGATTCGCTGGTGGCCTCGTTTGCTGACGCCATTCGCGCAGGCGTGGATATCGACCTCGACAACCGCGTCTCCACCGACCGCATTGTGGAGGCCGTCGAGACGGGACTGCTCACCGAAGGCGAGCTGGACCGGGCCGTCGGGGCAATCCTCCGGGCAAAGTTCCGCCTGGGCCTCTTCGAGAACCCCTACGTGGATATCGATTCGGTCCCGGAGACTCTCGACTCTTCCGCTGCACGGGGGCTGGCGCGGCGGGTCGCCGAACGCTCGGTGGTCCTGCTCAAGAACGACGCGGTCAACGGCACCCCGCTTCTCCCGCTGACGAGGACGCCTGACACCATCGCCGTCATCGGGCCGAACGCGGACCGGCCCATGGGTCAGCTCGGGCACTACGCCTACCAGGTCCTCGACAGCATGACGAAGCGGTTCGCCCTCGCGGCGAACCCGCAGGCTCGTCTCGAAGATGTCGAGGAGCTGCGTGGCAAGACCGGCGCCGACGACGCCGATCTCCTCGTGGACACCGTGCCGCTCGTCACCTTCCTCCAGGGAATCCGCGAGCGCGCTGGTGATGCGGCGACCGTGCTGCACGAAGTGGGGTGCCCGGTCGAGCGAATGGACCGCTCGGACATCCCGGCCGCCGTTGACGCAGCCCGACGCTCCGACCTTGCCGTCCTTGTTGTCGGCGACCAGGCTGGCATCAACGGCTTCGGGACAGTCGGAGAGGGACTCGACAGCGCTACATGCGAGCTGCCGGGCGTGCAGCGCGAGCTGGTGGAAGCAGTCCTGGACACGGGCACACCGACCATTGTCGTGCTCAGTCATGCGCGCCCGTACGTGCTGGGCTGGCTCGCAGACCGGGCTCCGGCAATCGTCTCGGCGTGGCTCGGTGGAGAGGAAGCCGGAGCCGCGACCGCCGCCGTGCTCTTCGGCGACGTGAACCCGGCAGGCAGGCTCCCTATCGCCATGCTGGAGAACGTTGGCTCAGCGCCCGTTCCCTACTGGAGGACGCTGCAGAGCAACGACAGCTATGTCGACGGCTCCGCGCGCGCGGTTTTCCCCTTCGGGCACGGACTCAGCTACAGCCAGTTCGAATACCGTGATCTCGCATTCCAGGCACCCCAAGTCGGAACCGACGGCGTGATCCGCTGCACATTCACCGTTTCGAACACGAGCGACCGAGACGGCGACGAAGTCGTTCAGGTGTACGGTCGCGACCTGGTGGCGCGAGTCGTTCGTCGATCTCGCGTGCTGCTGGGTTTCCAGCGAGTCTTCCTTCGCGCGGGTGAAGAGCGACAGGTGCTGGTCGAGATCCCCTCGGAGATGTTCGCGTTGTGGGACCGCCGGGAAGGCTGGGTGGTCGAACCGGGCGCACTCCGCCTTTTCATCGGCGGGTCGTCCGCGTCCACGCCCTTGAAGGGCAGCGTCGACCTGAGTGGCGAACTTCACCGTTGCTCTCGTGACCGAGCGCTCTGGAGCACCGTCACTGTGGATGGAGAGCTGACCGATGTCGTCGAGGTTGCGCGCGTGGAGGTGGCGGTTCCGGCGTTGACCTCCGCGAGCACCATCGGGGACTGGTTGAGTCACCCCCGGGGACGGGCAGTGTTGTCTGACGCCTTGAACGGCGCAGACGAAGAGACGCTAGCGCAGGCTACCGGTCTCACGCTCGATCAACTCGTGATGTACAGCCAGGGCGCTCTGCCAGCCGATCTGCCGCAGACGCTTCTGACGCAGGTCACCGAGGTCTAAACCGCGCGGAGGAAGGGCTGGGAG
>NZ_JBLVOH010000004.1:42267-59071 GCF_053543675.1 Microbacterium umsixpiens | reverse complement strand
CCCCCCCCTTTCGACGTCAGCGCGCCGTGCTGCCTCCGTCGACCACCGAGACGGACGACTTCATGGTGTCAAGCTCGTCGAGGGTGAAGCCCTCCGGCCCGTCTAGGAGCGCCCGCACGATCTCGTGGGCGCTGAAGCGCACATCGATGTCGATTGTGGTCAGCGACGGTTCAGTAACCCCTGACGCAATCGTGTTATCCACCCCGATGACTCCGATATCGCCCGGCACGTTGCGGCCGGCGCGAGTGGCTGCCGACATGATGGCAAGCGCGACATCATCGTTGTACGCTGCAATACCGACGCTCTGCCCCCGCAGCATCTCGGCCGTCTGCTGACTACTCCCCCGCTCGAGGGAAAGGCGGATGGTCGGCAACACCGCGACGCCCGCCCGCTGACATTCCTCCAGTGCTCCTCGCTCACGGGCCGTCGCGTAAGGCTGCTCGCGCAGCGCCTCGGGAGTTGCGATAGCCACGGCTGTGTAGCCGCGTTCGATGAGGTGGCGTGCTTGCATCGCGCCGATTTCACGGTCGATGGCTTCCTGGTACTCGCGCGGCGGATCAACTACTGCCACGTTCGCTTCGTCCAGGCGAGCGCGCTGGGTTGGCGCCAGCGGCGCCACGCTCCACAGCCCCGCGGGCCGTAGCGCGAGGACGGCTTCGTCGATCTGCGCGTCGCCAGAGGACAACCTGATGAGGTTAGTGCGGCCCGCTTGTGCGAGTTCGTCAGTGACCCTGTCGATGAGTTCCCGCAGGCGCGGACCGAGCGAGATATTGGGCAGGAGCGTGATGACGATGTCGCTGGTCCCCCTGGCGAGGGCTCGACCTGCGATGGACGGTCGATACCCGAGCTCTCGCGCGACTGACTGCACGCGGTCGACCATGTCCGGCCGAAACCGGTGTCCGTGGCCGTTCAGAATCTGGCTCACGGTCGACCTAGAGACCCCTGCTCTCGCAGCCACGTCCGCACTGTTGGTCATGTCGGTCTCCTTCTGGCGCCTTCGCCAGTTTACGAGAAAATCGCCACGCGCCATTGTCGCGTGTCAACATCCTAGCCCCGTCGCCGCCTCGGTTTCGAAGCAGGGGGCGCGGAGTCGTTGAGCCTCATCTCCAGACTCTTCTCGGGCCCCTGGGATTATCGACTTTGACACGCGTCAATGTTCGTGATTTGATGCACAAGAGGCCCCTCGGCCTCGCACCAGATTGAGGACGACGATGACTTTGATGCGCCCTACCGCTGCGCGGTCCGACACGCTGTTGTCCACGTGGCGTGTTTCTTCGGACGATGGAACCGAGGTCACCGTCCGCCTCCCCGATGACGCGATGCTGCGAGCTGGGCGGGACCCGAAGGCGAGCGGCGGCGCCGAGACCGGCTGGTTCCTCGGGGGCAACTACGACTACGTGACGCAGTGGAGCGCTCCGCACGGAGATGGGGAGGTCGTGCTCGTCTTCGAAGGCGTCCAGGGCGACGCAGATGTCACGGTGAACGGCGAGAAGGTCGGGACCGTGCGGAGCGGGTACACCGAGACAGAGCTGACTATCACTGACGTCGTGAGACGCGGCGCGGTCAACGACATCCGCGTCATCGTTCACCATCGTGATCAGCCCGCAGAGCGCTGGTATCCGGGCTCCGGACTGTACAGGCCCGTCCACGTGATCACTCGACCGCTGACACACTTCGGCCTCGACTCCGTGCGAGTGACGACCACCGAGATCGAGAGCGCACGCGCCGGTGTGCGCGTTGATGTGCGGATGTCCGGGGAGGCGCCGGCTTCGACACGCGTGACCGCTCGACTGAGCGCGAACGGCAAGACCGTCGCGCAGGGGCTGCTTCACGGCGCGTCCGGCGCTATTCATCTCGACGTCGCTGATCCCCGCCCGTGGAGCGCAGACACGCCCTTCCGCTACGAGCTACTCGTGAGCGCAGAGTCAGCCGACGACGTTCTCGACGAGTGGAGAGGCAGAGTCGGGCTTCGAACGGTGAGTGTCGACGCTCAGCAGGGGCTTCGCATCAACGGCAAGCGAGTCCTCCTCGCCGGAGCCTGCATCCACCACGACAACGGCCTCCTCGGTGCGGCGACCCATCGCGCAGCTGAGTACCGGCGGATCCGTATCCTCAAAGACGCAGGCTTCAACGCGATTCGCAGCGCCCACAACCCACTATCGCGGGACCTTCTCGACGCGTGCGATGAACTCGGGATGTACGTGTTGGACGAGCTCGCCGACTACTGGTTCGTGCGCAAGTCACGGTTCGACCACTCGGACCGATTCCGTGGCACATGGCGCCACGATGCTGACGCGCTCATTGCGAAAGACCGCAACTACGCCAGCGTCATCATGTATGCCTCGGGTAACGAGATCCCGGAGACAGCCACCGCCGCGGGCGTTGAGCTGTCGCGCGAGATCACGGAGTACTTCCACACCGCGGACCCCACCAGGCCGGTCACCGTAGCCATCAATCTCTTCTTGAACGCGATGGTTTCGATGAACGCGTCGCCCTACAGCGCGAAGGGAGATCGCTCCGAGGAGGCGATGGCGGGAAGCACCGAAGCGAATGTGATGATCAATCACATCGGGCGGATGATGAGCGTCGTCTCCCGCCTCCCACGCGCAGACCGCGCCTCCCGCGACGCGTTCGCCACGGTCGACGTCGCGGGGTACAACTACGGGATCGCACGCTACAAAGGCGATGCGCAACGCTACCCACACCGCGTCATCTTGGGCTCAGAGACACTACCCAGCGATGTTGCGAAGGCGTGGCGCCTTGCTCAGGAGATCCCCGCCGTGATCGGCGACTTCGTGTGGGCGGGCTGGGAGTATCTCGGCGAGGCCGGAGTGGCCGTGTGGGTGCCAGGCAAGAAGGCCGGACTGGCGAAACCGTACCCGTATGTTGTCGCGGGCCCCGGGATGTTCGATCTCACTGGTCGGCCCGACGCGTCTCTTCGCCTCGCTCAGGCGGCTTGGGGTGTGCTGGACGCGCCCGTCATCACTGTTCGCCCACTCGACCGTGCCGGCCAACCCTACGTCCGGTCAGCGTGGCGTGTCACGGACGCGGTGGAAAGCTGGGCATGGCGCGGCAGCGAAGGCAAGCGCGCGGAGGTCACGGTGTACAGCACCGCCGACGAGATCGAGCTGGTGGTGGGTGATCGCTCTATCGGGCGTCGGCGTGCCGGACGAAACACAGAGTTCCGCTTCTCGTTCACTACTCGGTGGGAGAGCGGAACCGTGCGCGCTATCGCTTACCGAGATGGCATAGAGGTCAGCCGCAGTGAGTTGAGTTCTGCGTCCGACGTGAGCGTGCAGTTGCGTCCCGAAGCAGACACGCTTCTCGCCGACGGTGACGACCTCGCCTTCGTGCACGTTGAGCTGGCCGATGCGGACGGTGTTGTCGAGATGCTCGACGATGACGACGTTGACGTCGAAGTCAGCGGACCCGCCGAACTCGTCGGGTTTGGCACTGCGAATCCGGCGCCTGTGGACTCGTTCCTCTCGGCGCGCACGACGACCTACCGAGGGCGGGCGCTTGCGATTGTCCGCTCGACCGGGGAGACGGGCGAGGTGCGAATCACCGCGCGCTCTCGCCACCACGGGGAGACGACCGTCACCCTGCGGGCCATCTCGTCCGACGCATCTGTCAGCCACGAGGCGCCACGCCTCGCGTGACCCACAACCCAGGAGAAACCATGTCTGATTCCACCCCGGACATCCCGCTGGATGACAAGCTCGCGCTACTGTCAGGCGCCACGTTCTGGGAGACCCACTCGGTGCCTTCCGCCGGCATCCGGCCACTCTTCCTCGCTGACGGCCCGTACGGGTTGCGACACCAGTCCGGCCAGCACGACAATCTGGCGATCTTCGCCAGTGATCCCGCCACCTGCTTCCCTCCTGGTGTGGCCGTCGGCTCCAGCTGGGACCCGGAGCTGGCTGCACGGGTCGGCACCGCGGTCGGTCGCGAGGCCGTCGCGCAGGGCGTGGATGTCGTGCTCGGACCTGGGGTAAACATCAAGCGCACCCCATTGTGCGGGCGGAACTTCGAGTACTACTCAGAGGATCCGCTCATCTCTGGGGTCCTCGGCGCTGCGTACACCACGGCCCTGCAAGCCGAGGGCCCGTCGGTGTCCGTCAAGCATTTTGCGGCGAACAATCAAGAGACAAACCGGCAGACCATCAGCTCGGACGTTGACGAGCGGACGCTGCGCGAGATCTACCTCCCCGCTTTCGAGCGCGTGGTGCGGGACGCTCGACCGGGCTCGGTGATGGCGTCGTACAACAAGATCAACGGTGTTCACGCCTGGGCTAACCCGTGGCTGTTGACTCAGGTACTGCGTGACGAGTGGGGCTTTGACGGCGTCGTCGTCTCGGACTGGAGCTCCGTCACCGACCCGGTCGCCGCCGTGCAGGCGGGCCTCGACCTCGCCATGCCCGCCGAGCCCGAGCACATCGAGCAGTTGCGTGCGGCGGCAGAATCCGGGGCGCTCAGCATGGACGCCATCGATGCTGCCGTCGCTCTCTTGACCGCTTTGGCGGCCCGACCCCGCCCCGAGCGAGTCGAGATTGACGTGGACGTCCACCATGCCCTCGCGCAGGACGTGGCTGAAGGCTGCCCAGTACTTCTCCGTAACGAGCACGACGTCCTGCCGCTTCCCAAGGGAGTGGACGTCGCTGTCATCGGACTTCTCGCGACCGAGCCCCGTTTCCAGGGCGGTGGGAGCGCGAACGTCAACGCCACCAAGATTGATGAGCCTCTCGCCGAGCTGCGAACGCTGCTCGAGCGTGAGGGATCGACCGTCACCTACGCAGCCGGGTACAGTCTCGTCGGCAGCCCGGACGCCGAGTCTCTTGCAGACGAAGCCGTCACCGTCGCGCGTCGTGCTGATGTCGCGGTGGTTTTCGCGGGCCTTGGAGAGGAACAGGAGTCCGAGGGCTTCGACCGGAACACGCTGGACCTCCCCGCAGATCAGATCGACCTGATCCGCCGAGTCGCCGCCTCTGCTGCTCGCACGGTCGTCGTACTCTCCCACGGAGGTGTCGTAAGCCTGGAGGGCTGGCACGACGACGTCGATGCGGTCCTCGATGCTTTCGTTCTCGGCCAGGGCGGCGGACGCGCCATTGCTCGCATCCTCTCGGGAGCGGTCAACCCATCCGGACGGCTGGCGGAGACGATTCCGCTGCGCCTCGAGGATCACCCGTCGTGGTTGAACTTCCCCGGAGAACAGGGCCACGTTCGGTACGGCGAAGGAGTGCTCGTTGGATACCGCTACTTCTCCAGTTCGGGGACGCCGGTGCGCTACCCGTTCGGGTACGGGCTCTCCTACAGCTCGTTCGATTCGTCACTCGACTCCGTCGAGGTGACGGGGTCCGACTCCGCGTCCGTCACTGTGAGCGTCCGCAACACGGGCGAGCGGGCTGGTGCGCACGTGGTGCAGGTGTACGTCTCTACCGATGCGGGTGACGTGCGTCGGCCCAGGCGCGAGTTGCGGGCTTTCGAGAAGGTCACTCTCGATCCTGGAGAGTCGCGGGAAGTGCGGTTCGAACTCGATAGGCGCAGTTTCGCCTACTGGGACGTGGAGCGCGCCGACTGGAGTGTGAAGGAGGGCGAATATCGCGTGCAGCTTGCGGACGACGCATCCAGTGTCCGTGGAGAAGTAGCGATTGAGCTTGAAGGCGATAAGTCCGCAAGCGCAGTCACGCTCGACAGCGCGATTGCCGCATGGCTGGACCACCCCTCCATCGGGGAAGAGACCAACCAGACCCTGGGGTTCGCGTCCGTAGAAGTGCCCGCTGAACAGATGGCTCAGGTGCGCTCTATGACGATGCGGCAGTTCATCCGCATCTCAGGCCTGCCCGTGCCGCTCGAGGCGCTGCAGCTGCTCGCCGACCGTACACACTGATCATCGGAGTTGACATGCAGATCGAAGGAAAAGTATTCGCCGTAACCGGGGCTGGAAACGGCATGGGACGCGAGATCGCACTCGAGCTGGTACGAAAAGGCGCGCGTGTCGCGGCTATCGACCGTGACGAAGAGGCACTCGCACAAACTGCGGCATTGGCAATCGTGCCCAACCGCGTCAGTATCCATCGGGGCGACGTCACTGACGCCGCCGGCGCCACCAAGCTGCCCGGCGCCATCGAAGCCGTACATGGTCATGTGGATGGCTTGGTCAACATTGCCGGAATCATTCACCGTTTCGCCCACTCCTCCGACCTCACCCAGGAGGAGCACGAGCGTGTGTTCGCAGTGAACTACTGGGGCACCGTCAACATGTGCCGCGCGTTCCTTCCCACACTCCGACAGCGGCCGGAAGCCTCGCTGACGAACATGTCCAGCTTGTCGGCTCTCGTCGCCTTTGCAGGCCAGACGTTCTACGGGGCCAGCAAGGGCGCCGTGAAGCAGTACACCGAAGGCTTGTATCAGGAGCTCCGTGGCGAGAACGTGCAGGTGAGCGCCATCTACCCCGGGAACATCTCGACCGAGATCAGCAAGAACTCCGGCGTGGCCATGCTTGATGCGGGATCGAAGAAGGTTCGAGCCACGACACCGCGAGATGCAGGCGTCGCCATTGTTCGCGGCATCGAGCGCGGTTCATTCCGAATCGTGGTCGGCAATGACGCGAAGGCCCTCGACCGGTTGGTGAGGTTGGCCCCGCGTTGGACCACGAACCTCATCGCAAAGCAGATGGCTTCAGTGCTGTGAGCAGAACGAAGGATGGTTCCGACATGTCAGATTTCCCCGAACACTTTCTCTGGGGCGCAGCCACCGCCGCGCATCAGGTCGAAGGCAACAATCTCAACAACGACTGGTGGCGGCTCGAGCAGGTGGCCGCAGACTACGGTGTCCAGTCCAGCGGGGACGCGCTGGACAGCTATCACCGGTACCGCGAAGACATGCAGCTGCTATCGGACCGCGGTTTCACCGCATACCGGTTCAGCCTCGAGTGGTCGCGAATCGAACCGCTCCCTGGCCAGTTCTCTCGGGCGGAACTCGCTCACTATCGACGCATGATCATCACCGCGCGCGAGCTGGGACTAGAGCCCATCGTCACTCTTCACCACTTCACCCACCCGATCTGGTTCGAAGACCGCGGGGCATGGCTGGGGGAAGGCGCTGTCGTCGCGTTCCAGCGATATGTCGAGCAGGCCTGCACGATTCTTGAGGACGTCGAGTGGGTCATCACCATCAACGAGCCCAACATCTTGGCCATCACGCATGGCGGCCAGCGACAGGTCGCGTTGGGAAACGAGTACCCGAAGAACGGTCTCCCTGATCAGGAGATCGGCGACGTGCTGATTGCAGCCCACCGTGCCGCGAAGGCCGTGGTTCTCCGTCTCACGAAGGCTCGAGTTGGATGGACCATCGGCAACCAGGCGCTGACCTCGACGCCCGGCAACGAGGAGAAGTACGCCGAGGTGCAGTACCTCATCGAGGACAAGTACCTCGAGGTATCTCGCGATGATGACTTCGTCGGGACACAGTCGTACACGAGCCAGCCTGTGGATGCAGACGGCATCGTTCCGCACCCGGCAGCCGACGACAACACCCTCATGGGCTGGGCGTACCGTCCCGACGCTCTCGGTATCGCCGTCCGTCACGCTCGCGAGGTCGTCGGCCCTGATGTGCCCATCCTCGTCACCGAGAACGGCATTGCCACGGCGCACGATGACACTCGGATCGCTTACACATCGCAGGCGCTCGCAGACCTGTCGTCGGCCATCGCCGAGGGAATCGACGTACGCGGCTACCTCCACTGGAGCCTCCTCGACAACTTCGAGTGGGGCCACTGGGGTCCCACGTTCGGACTGGTCGCAGTAGACCGGGAGACCTTCGAGCGTCACCCGAAGCCGAGCCTGGACTGGCTCGGTGCTGTAGCCCGCGCAAACGCGCTCTGAGTGAACGAAGAAGGCGGTCCCCGCGTTTCGCGTAGGACCGCCTTCTTTGATGTGCGGCGGTGATGCCGACGCGCCGTTACTCGTCTGCGATGAGTACTGGGTCGCCAGCCGTAACTCCACCAGGACCGTACGCGTCCACGGCGACCCAGTACTCTTCCCCGGCGTTGAGGGTAGAGAGGGTGAGCGACTCGGCCGCGAGTACCTGCCAGGAGTGATACAGCCGGTCCGGGCGCAAGCCATACCGGACGTTGTAGCCATCAGCCTCAGGCACAGCCTTCCAGGTCACTTCAGCGTCGAGAGGACCGGTCCGTCGCGCGGTCGCTTCAGCTTGAGGCGGTGCCGGCACCGTGTGGTGTCCGAACACCCGGACGCCGCTCAGCGCGAGAGGCGCGTTCCAGGGCGACGACACGCCCGTGATGCGCACGAAACGCACCTGTTGCGGGTGTTCCAGGACGAGGAGACGATGCGGGCGATCCGATGCATCGGTGCGTCCGTCGTGCAGCATCGACCAGGCTTCCCCGTCGACGGACGTCTCCAGGGTGTACCGCACCGGATGGTCCTGCGGATGCACAGCCCGCAATGCGACAGGCTGCTCGTCCGGACCGCGGCGGGGCCGGCGGGGCTTCCGACGAGCGAGCTGGTGGTCAGCAGTGTTGATTTGGATGGCATGCACCTCGCGCGATTGCTCGAGGTCGAGGGTGAGCGTCTCCCCTGGGCTCTCATCACCAGCCACCCACCAGGTGCGAACGTCTTCATCGACAGCCAGTTCTGGCCCATGGCCTGCAGTTGCAGAGCTCGCGGCCACACGCGCACGGTACGACTGCAACATCCATCCCGTACTCGCTGTCCATGGGTCTGCTGGACCGTCGGGGACGGCCGTCGGGTAGTCGCCGAAGGTCTGGTTGCAGAAGAGCACGCCGTCATCGTCGAAGCCCGCGGGGAAGATACCCAGTCTGCGCTCAAACCGGTGGTTAACGGAGATCCGCATGGTGGCTGCGTGCCACCAGTTCCCGTACGCGTCCTGGAAGGTGCTGCCGTGGCCGGCGCCGGTGATGAATCCGCCGGGCTTGGACGAGAACGGGTTGTGCGGCGACGGAGTGAACGGTCCGAGGGCGGATGGAGCGGTGTAGTAGCCGTCGGCGTACACGTTGTATTCGGTGCCCGGCCCTGCGTATTGGAAGTAGTACGTGTCTTTGTGGCGCGTCATCCACGCGCCTTCCAGATACGGAGACGGGCTGTGCGTACCGAAGGCTTTCGCACTGAACTTCTCGCCCAGCGTCACGGGAGGAGCCATCCGGTTGTTTTCGCCGTTTCGCTCCCAGCCGTACGCAGAGATGTCACCCGACAGGACGTCGACAGGTTCCCCCAGCGGGCGGAGAGAGTCCGGAGACACTTCGACGCCTCGCAACGGCTCTTTGTTCGAGCACCCCCAGTACAGATACGTTCGAGAATCGAGGTCCTGGAACAGGTTCGGGTCCCACCACGCGAAGGCACTTTCGCTGACCTGCTCGAAACCTTGGCCAAGCGGGTCGCGCGACCGGAAGATGGGGCTGCCGGGCTTCCGCCTCGACGCCGTGACGATGAGCGCCCCGTCGACTTCGCGGACGTCTGGCGCGTAGTCCCCTGCGGGCAGGTCAGGCGCGGCGGCGAAATGCCATTGACGCAGATCAGCCGAATGCCAGAACCCGCCACTCATCGACGCGAACATATAGAAGTGGTCCTGGAACCGCACCACCGAGGGGTCGGCCGCCTCCCGGAAGACCGCGCGCAACGGTCCGCGGGCGAAGTCCTGGTACCGGTATGCGAGATCGAGGGGGTTGCAGAAGACGTTGATGTCGCCTCGATTCGTCACAGCGCGGCCAACGTCTCACGGAGGTCTCGTTCGAGCTCCGGGGTGCTGTGCGGGACTGCGGCCAGCAGGATGTTGAGATTGACGTGCGCTGCGTCAGGCCCTGATGCATCGATGGGGAATGGAAGGTGCTTCTTGAAGACCTGAGTCAGCGCTCGCCACGCCGTGCGATCCTCGGCCAGGGTCTTCAGAGACGTATCGAACGTATAGTCCTCGTGCTCATCGACGCCGACGTCATAGGACCAGGTGTGCGTTCCCGCCCCCACCTCCAGTTCGAGACCATCCGGATGGTTGGGTAGCACGACCTCCGCAGAGGCTCCCTCGGGCACCGTCGCCGTCATCGAGACCTGCCCCTCGGTGATGTTCCATGCGATGCGGACCTCGCCGAGGACGGTGTCGTGCACGAGGAGTGCAGACGTGAGATCCCCACCTGGCTGCGGGGCGATACGCATACGACGGTATCCAGGCTCCACGGCCTCAAGACCGCCGATGACACGGTGCATCCAGTGTGCGATGGATCCCAGCGCGTAGTGGTTGAGAGAGGTCATGCCGGTGGAGTTCAGAGTTCCGTCAGGACGGACCGCATCCCATCGCTCCCAGATGGTCGTTGCGCCCTGAGTCACTGGATAGAGGAAGGAGGGGCACTCCTTCTCCGTAAGGAGGAGGTAGGCGGTATCGACGTGCCCCGTGTCGGAGAGCGCGTGTGCGACCAGAGGGGTTCCCACGAAACCCGTGGACACGGTGTAGCCACTCTTTGTAACGAGCTGCGCTAGCCGGTCACCGGCACGCACTCGCTGCTCCGGTTCCAGCAGGTCGTAGCAGATTGCGAGCGCGTAGGCCGTCGCCGAGTCGCTCACGAGTCGTCCAGACGGGGCCAGGTACTCGGTACGGAAGGCGGTGCGGGTGCGCTCGGCCAATTCCGTGTACCGCGCTGTTTCGTCGACCAGTCCGAGTGCCCGCGCGGCATCCGCCATCTGTTGCGCCGTCTTCACGAAGCACGCCGAGGCCACCAAGTGCCGGTCCGTCTTGCCGCCGCTGGCATCGTCAGCCGGTGCATCCGGGTCAAGCCAGTCGCCAAACTGGAAGCCCGATCCCCACAGACCCGTCGGGTCGAGAAGAGCCTCGACCTGGTCCACGAAGGCTGTCATCGCCGGCCAGTTCTGGCGGAGGATTTCGACGTCACCGTACTCCCGGTAGAGGATCGACGGCAACCCGACGACTACATCGCTCCACAGCGCGGTCGGCGCCGAGGGCGTCGTCGATACGTCCGGCACGTAGAAGGGCACGTACCCTTTCTCACGTTGCTCCGCAGCAACGTCTTTCATCCAGGATCCGAGCACTCCGCGAACGTCGTACAAGAATGCGGCTGTCGGCGCGAAGGCATGGAGATCACCCGTCCACCCCAGTCGCTCGTCGCGCTGCGGACAATCGGTCGGAACACCGAGGAAGTTTCCACGCATGGACCAGATCACGTTCTGGTGCAGGCGGTTCAGCAGGCTATCCGAGGTATCCAGCCACCCGGTGCGGTCCATCTCGCTGTGGACGACCACCGCGATCAGAGCGGTCGCGTCGAGCTCACCAGGCCAGCCCTCGACATCGACATATCGGAAACCGTGGAAGGTGAAGTCCGGCTCCCAGGTCTCCTCGTCGTCGCCCTTGAGCGTGTAGGTGTCGGTTGCTTTAGCGGTGCGAAGAGTCTCGTACTCTGGTTCGCCGTGCGCATTGAGAAGCTCAGCGTGGCGCAGAACCACGGTCTGCCCCTCTTCCCCGCTGACGCGAATGCGGACCCACCCGGTGAGAACCTGTCCGAAGTCCACGACCGTGCGACCACCCGGCGTGGAGATGATGGAGGCAACAGGCAGCTCCTCGGTGCGGCGGATGGGCGGTGGGCCGTCCGCCGTCACCACGGAGACGTCCTGCGGATGCACGGTCGCCGGCTCCCAAGCGGAGTCATCGAATCCGGGCAGATCCCATCCGGTCGACTGCAGCCGAGCGTCGTACACCTCACCGTCGTAGATACTCGCGGAGCGGACCGCGCCTTCACCGACGCGGAAGCTCTGATCCGTCGTGATCCTGTCGGTTCGGTCTTCGTACTCCAACACCAGCTCAGCCAACAGAGCGGGGCGGTCACTGTAGTGATGGCGCTTGAGTTCGAACCCCATTTTGCCCACCGCCCAACCTTCCGCGACTACCGCTCCGAGCGCGTTGTCACCCGGCGTGATGTGTTCGGTGACGTCGTACGTGGAAACGGCGATGCGGTGTTGGTACGCGGTCCATCCCGGCGCGAGGACTTCCTCACCCACCCGTCGTCCGTTGACGAAGCTGGTGACGATCCCGAGTGCAGTTACGTGCAACGTGGCGGAGCGCAGGCCCTCGCTCACCTGGAACTCTCGGCGGAAGTACGGCGCCGGATCCCCCTCCTCGCTCACTCTCGCTGCCGAAATGAACTGTGCCTCGGGAGAAAGGACGGGGTGGGTCGTGGTCATGTCGGGGCCCTTCTGTGCGCCTCGCCGTAGCGTGATCCCCGCGCGAACGACACGAGGACTCTGTCAGATAATCACGAATATTGACGCGCGTCAAACCTATGTCGCGTGCGTGCTGAGCTCGCTCGTGTTCTCCGGAGCCGCGGGCAATGAGCGGCACACATCCTTGGTCGCGGAAACAACCCGGGACGCGTGTCACCCGACGATCACAGGAACGCCCCCCGTAACACCCTCACCCAGAATCGTGCGCAACCGGTGTCAGCCTTCTCCGAATCGCCCCTCCCCATTTACGACAAGCGGGTCGAGGATCAAGGACAGCGTCAAACGCGCTTGCGCCGATCCTTCATGAGCCCTGGCACCGACGGTCGCCGAGTCGATGAACAGCGGGATGACGCCCTCGCCGCGAAGACTTCTTATATACGCTGCCGCATCTTCCACGGCTGCCTGGGCATCGATGTCTTGCACATACTGACAGGCAGGGTCATGTCGGTCGGTGCACTCCGCTCGACATCGATGGAGATCCCGCATGACGTCATTCACTGGCGACTCCCACCACGCGCGGAGCTGAGCGACGTCGACCAGCGCGAACTGGTGCGCCTCGTACTGCTTATTCACGAGGATCTTCATCGAACGCTGAGCGTCACCGACCCCACCGTCATCCATCCACTCAGCGTAAGCGCCCGCGGCTTCATGACCGCGCCACGGGAGCGCAACAAGCGGTTCCTTGAAATCCGTACGTCTGCTACATTTTCTCCAACCGTCAGCACGATGAGTATGCCGGCGGCTCTCGATCCCACTCAAAGATGAGTCAGAAAGGATCTGCGACGCCCCGCAACGCACATTTTGGAGTTCCCTCCCTGCAGTTTCCCTACCGTGCGCGGACGCTGGTTTGCGCGCGGAGAACAAGAATCAGAGACTCATGAGAACACGCAAGACGCTCGCCCTTGTATCTACCCTCTTCCTTGGAGCATCCCTCATCACCTCCGCACCCGCCATGGCAGACAACACCAACGATTCCGGACCAACCATTCGAGAGCTTGCCGATCAAGCAGGCATCCTTTTCGGCTCTGGTTCCGTGAAGGCCTCAGAATCCACAACGGACGACCGCCCCGCCAACTACTTCACGGACCCCCGTTATGGGGCAACGCTGTCCGAGCAGTTCAACAGCCTGTCACCTGAGAACGAGTTCAAGTGGAACATGGTGCAGCCGGAGGAGGGCGTCTTCGACTTCGCCGGCCTCGACCGTCTCGTTGCCTTCGCGCAGGAGCATGACATGGAGGTCAAAGCTCACAGCGGCATCTCCCGGTCGTTCAACCCCGACTATCTGGTCGCCAAGACCGATCCGGCAGAGTTCCGGGCCGCTGTCGTCGAGCATTTCGAGACCATCATGCAGCGTTACAGCGGAAAGATGGATCGGTGGGACATCGTCACGGAGATGTTCACGACCTTCGGCGGCGAGGGCCTCGAACACAACCTGTTCTATGAGCGCATGGGCCCGGACTACGTCGCCGAAACGCTGCGCATCGCGCATGCCGCAGACCCGACGGCGAAGCTTTTCATCAACGAGAACATGGTCGAGTTCTATCCCGCCAAGCGGCAGGAGCTCTACGACCTTGTCGCAGGCATGGTCGCAGATGGCGTCCCCCTCGATGGCGTGGCGCTGCAGATGCATGAGACATATGTCGGCCCGACGCCTGGAGTGCTCACCGACATCATCAATGACTATCGCGCGCTCGGACTCGAGGTCACCATCGCCGAGCTCGATGTGCACACCTACGACCCCATCTCGCAGGCTCAGATCTACGGAGATGTCGTCGCTGAAGCACTCGCGGCTGGGGTGACCGACATCAGCGTGTGGGGGTTCACGGACAAGCACCTCTACACCTGGCTTCCCGGCGCGAAGCCGACGATGTTCGACGAGGAGTTCAATCCGAAGCCGGCCTTCGTAGCGGTTCGCGACGCCCTCAAGTCCTACATCCACAACGGCTCCGCACCCAGCGCGGCAGTTTTGTCGAGCACTGCAGGGTGGGCAACCGGGCTCCGCGATGGTAACTACAACATCGAGATGAACCTGTGGCATGGGACGCCCGGCAGCTACTACCGGCTCTACGAGAACGACGTTCTTGTAGACGGCCAGCAGCTGAATGCGGTGGATGTCACGTCCCAAACGGCATCAACGGAGTTCTCGGGCAAAGCGAACGGCACGTACACATACCGCGCCGAGCTCATCAACTCAGAAGGCGTCACCCACACGTCTTCTGTCACGGTGACCGTCACCGACGCCGCACCGGCACAGCCGGTGGTCAGCACGGACAACTGGGACCGCGATGGGAACTACGTCGCGACCGCGAACCTGTGGTGGGGAACCAACGCCACCTCATATGCGTTCTTCCTCGACGGTGTGGAGGTCGGGGCTGGCGACCTGAGCGCAGCGACCCCGAATGCGCAGACCGCAACGCTCACGTTGGAAGGTGTCGCCCGCGGAGCGCACACGCTGACAGCGACGTTCACGAACGCGAACGGCTCAACCTCATCTGAACCCGTCGTCGTGACGGTGGATTGATCAGCGGGGTGGGCGAGCAGGCTTCCTCTGTTCGCCCACCCCGTCCCGAACCGCCGGCCGCGTTCGCTGACACGCCCCCGCAAGGCGGACGCGGCCAGCCCACCGCTTTACGGCACGGTTGCAGGCACCCGGACTTACTTAGGCCCGACTAGGTGCATCGCTGTCCGAGCCGAGACGCAGTCCATCGCCGACGCTGTACAGCGGGTTCACCGTGCCCAGGATGCTCTCGTGGGACGCACGAACCGCGTGCATCGACCGTGGAATCTCGACAGGGAGAACCCCCCGTGGTTCGATACCCCCGGTGAGTGCGAGCAACAGTGCTTCGTCGCTGACCCCGAAGCTGACGGTGAGTCCGGACACCAACTCCGTCAGCGGTTCAAGGATTGCCGGACGGTCGAGGGCAACGTCTACGTGAAGGCGGGTGCTGTGTGCGATCTGCTGCAGGCGGTAGATGAGACCGGGAGCGAATTCGAGGTCCCCTTGGTGAAAGTAGTCCTCGAGGAAGAGGTCGTTTCGGGGCTGGAACGGCGCGCTGACCCGGACGATGGCAAGGTCTGCTTCAGCCGGATCTGACACTACGTGGGCACGTCCTTCGAGGACGACCGGATCCACACCCTCGACGTAGATTCGTGGCGTGCCGCGGAGCGGAAGGAACTGGTCGCGATTCTCGAGGATGACCAGCGAGCGCGCTTGAGCCCGCAGCCCTGCCGCAGCGTTCTCCGCAGAGCCGACCACTTCAACCGCTTGGTCAACGTCCACGTAAGGGTTGTCGAACAGGCCGAGCTGAAACTTCACGAGAAGGAGGCGACGAGCCGACTGATCGAGTCGTTGTTCGTCGACCAGGCCGATGCGGACAAGGTCAAGCAGGATGTCCGTGCACTCTTCCCCACCGAACTGGTCTGCGCCGGCTTCCAGGATCTTTAGCATTCGGCCGCGGGCATCCAGGTGCTCTACGCCCCAAGCCCGGGCAGGAAGCACCTGCTCGCCGACGTAGTTGTCATTCACCAGCTCCCAATCGGTGAGGATAACCCCGTCGAATCCGAGCTTCTCCCGCAGAAGACCGGTGAGAATCTGTCGGTTATAGCCGAACCCGACTTCCTCGATCTGTTCGCCGTCTATCGTCAATCCGACGGGCATGCCGTAGTAAGGCATGATGCCTGCCGTGCCGGCCTCGATAGCTGCGATGAACGGCTGAAGATGAGTCTGGAAAGCCTCGGCGGTGTAGACCTGCTCACGCCCGTAGGGGAAGTGGGCGTCCTCTCCGTCTTTCTGTGGCCCGCCGCCAGGGAAATGTTTCGTGACGCATGCCACGCTGCCCGGCCCCAAGGCATCACCCTGGAACCCGGACAGGTACGCACGCGTGTATCGCGACACCCGCTCCTCATCCGCTCCGAACGTCTGCAGCTGCCGCGCCCAGCGTGGCTCCGTGGCCAGGTCGATCTGGGGGTGCAGCGCCGCGCGAATCCCGACGGCGCGGTACTCGTTCCCTGCACGTCGGGCAAAATCATGGATCGCGTCATCGTCGTCCAGAGCAGCGAGCCCCAGTGCGTCCGGCCATTGCGAGAACGGGCCCGCGGAGAATGCCACCCCGCTGTTCTCTGTGAACGAGTGCCGAGGGTCGGTTGAGATCGTCACCGGGATCCCGTGCGGGTTCTGTTCGGCGAGGGCCTGCAGTGCGTTGTTCCAGGACGCGGCCTCTGCCGCGGATTCGAGCTTGTGCACGTTGAAGTGATTGATGTGCTTCTGCCGAACCACGGTCGACGTGGGCGACTTACTGATGTGACCTGACGTTTCCAGAAGGGTTCCGCCGGGGCCGACTTCGATGACGGTCTGGAACAGGAGGCCCACCTTCTCCTCCAGCGAGAGACGGGGCAGCAAGTCTGCGACGCGGTCCTCAGGCGACAACCGAGGGTCCTCGTACGGGTCCATCACCCCGTTGCCATTGAGGTCTCGGTAAGCCACTCCGTCTTCGGTCACGGCCTGAGTCGGTTTCACTGCTGTTCCCTTATCCCTAGTCAGGCGGCGC
>NZ_JBLVOH010000004.1:31185-42244 GCF_053543675.1 Microbacterium umsixpiens | reverse complement strand
CGCCCCTGTCACAACTGTTCGTCCCTCAGCGGTCCGCAGACGTTGTTGCCAGCTGAGCGTTGAGCTCCGGGGAGCCGGACGAGGACAACACCGGCACCGTGCGTGTCGAGCAGAGCATGGTGAGCCAATGAGCGCTCAGCTTCGGGGTGCGCTCGAGCGTCTCGTAGTCCACGTGGATGATGCCGAAACGCGGGCCGTATCCGGCCGCCCACTCGAAATTGTCGAGGAGAGACCACACCAAGTACCCCACGACGTTCGCGCCTCGTGACAGGGCGCGATGGGTGGCGGCTGCATGGTCTGCGAGGTAGCTGGTGCGGTCCAGGTCGAGGACTGTGCGAGTGCCGTTGACGACGACGACCTCGTCGGGGAAGGCTGTTCCGTTCTCCATCACCATGATCGGCAGGTCGGGGAACTGTGCGGACAGTGCCACCAGGTGCTCTTCCAGTCCCTGCGGCTCGATACCCCAGTCCATTCCGGTTCGCGCGAGATCGCCTCGGCGCACAAACTCGACCTGCTCCGAACCGGGGAATGCCGTGCCTCCAGTTGTCTCGCTACCGGGCACGAATCCCGGCGCCTGACGGATATGCATGACCTCGTAGTAGTTCACACCGAGGAGGTCTAGCGGCTGGTGCGCGACCTCGAGGTCGCCGGCTTCGACGAACGCCCAGTCGGTGAACATGCGCGTGTCCTCGAGAAGGTCGGCGTCATACTCACCGCGGAGCATCGGTCCGGTGAAGACGCGATTCGCGACCGCGTCGAAACGTCGAGCGGCGTCCTCGTCAGCCGGCGTCTGCGCCTGGACCCGGAAGATGTTCAGCGCAACGGACAACCGAGCATCCGGTCGGGTGATGGTTCGCCGCAGTGCCTGCATTGCCAGACCATGGGAGAGGTTGAGGTGGTGGGCAGCCTTCAGCGCGTCCTCGTGGCTGGTGCCTCCTGGCGCGAATGCGCCGCTTCCGTAGCCGGAGAAGGAGTTGTTCCACGGCTCGTTGTGCGTGCTCCAGATCGCGACTCGATCTCCGAATGCCGCGCCGACCACCTCGGCGTACTTCTCGAACGCGTAGGCCGTTTGCCGACCACGCCATCCGCCGTACTTGTCCTCCAGCGCTTGCGGGAGGTCCCAGTGGTTCAGCGTGACCACCGGGTCGATACCGCGGCTGAGGAGGCCGTCGATGAGAGTGGAATAGAACTCGATACCTGCCGGATTGACGTCGCCCTCCCCCAGCGGCATGACGCGCGACCAGGAAATGGAGAAACGATACGCGTCAAGACCGAGGGCTTCCATGAGCCCTAGGTCTTCCGTCACGCGGTGGTAATGATCAGCTGCCACGTCACCGGTGGCGCCGCCGGCCGTCTTCCCCGGGGTGTGACTGAACGTGTCCCAGATAGATGCCGCACGACCACCTTCTGTGGCGCCGCCTTCGATCTGGTACGCCGCGGTCGCCGCTCCCAGAGTGAAGGTGGGCGGGAACGCGAGGGTGCCGTTTCGGATCAGGTGGTCATGCATGAAGACAGTTCCTGTCGGTTGTGTGACGAGTCCGAGGGACCCGCTGGTAGCGGGCGGCCCGGGGTGGTGCCCCGGCCAGGCCGTCGATACGGCCCGGCCGGGAGATGGATCAGCCTTTAATCCCGGAGGAGACGTTCGACTGGACGAAGTAGCGCTGGGCGAAGAAGAAGATCAGCAGTACAGGGATGATGTACATCACCGCGGCCGCCGCCTGGATCGTCGGAATCACGTTGCCGTTGGGGTCCTGATACCAGGCCGTGATGGCCACAGCGAGCGTCGTTCGGTCCAAGTCGAGCAACAGAGCCGGGGCGATGTAGTCACCCCAGGTCCACGTGAACGACAGCAGGAATGAGGTGATGAGGATAGGCCGGGACAGCGGAAGGAAGATGGTCGCAAAGATGCGGAACCATCCCGCGCCGTCGATGATGGCTGCGTCTTCCAGTTCCTTGGGCAGCGAGGAGAAGAACTGACGGAAAAGGAAAACCATGTACGGCGAGGCAGCCAGGCCCCACAGGACCCACGGCCAGTAGGTGTTCAGCAGTCCGATGCGCGCAAACATCACGTACGTCGGGAGCAGGGTGAGAATCTGCGGAATCATCATCGTCGCGAGAACGACCAGGAACAAGGCCTTCTTGCCGGGAGCACGGAGTCGGGCGAACCCGAACCCGACGGCGGCGCTGGACAGAGTAATCAGGACTGAGTACGTCGTCGCCACGAAGAGCGAGTTCCCCGCGTACCCGATGAAGTTCATATCGGTGAAGGCGGAAACGAAGTTATTCCACTGCGCCTCCTCAGGGAGGATGGAAATGGGTAGCGAGGCCCACTCGGCAGGGGTCTTCAGCGCGGCAAGGACGAGCCAGATGAATGGGCCGACGAAGAAGGCAGTGAGCGCGAGGATAAGGATGTACGTCCATGCCGTTGGTCGCTTCTTGGCGTTCGTGAGAACGTTGCGCCGACGAGGTGTGCGGCGAGCGGCTGGCGCGACCATCGCTCGCGTAGAGGTGTCTTCCATGGTCATCGCTTTGCTCCTTCGCTTTCGGCTTCGGTGTCAACTTCGTAGTAGACCCAGGACTTGCTGGAGCGCAGCAGGACGAGGGTGAGGCCGAGGATGATGATGAAGAAGATCCAGAGCATCGCCGAGCCGTAACCGAATCGGTTGCTGAGGAAGAATTCTTGGTAGACCTGCACCATGTAGAGCTTGGTGCTGTCGGGGACGCCGTTTGCGGCGGAGATCCCGGAGGAGTTCGTCAGCAACAAGGGCTGAACGAACACTTGCAGCGCGGTGATGACACCGGTGACCAGCTGGAAGAAGAGAATGGGCGAGATCATCGGAATCGTCACGTGGCGGAAGACCGTCCACCGCCCGGCGCCGTCGACGATGGCTGCTTCCTCGAGCTCAGCGGGAACGCCCTGGAGCGCTGCGAGCATGATGATCATGCCGCCTCCCAATCCCCACAGCATGAGGATGATGAGCGAGTAGAACACCATCGGGTCGATGAGCCACGCGATGCGGTCGATCCCGACCGTCCCGAGGATGGCATTGAGAATGCCTGAGTCTTTATTGAAGACGAGCTTCCACATGATGGCCATCGCCACCACGGGCACGACCGAGGGGAGGAAGAAGACGGTGCGCCACAGACCCACCGCTCTCAGCCGACGGTTGATGAGGACGGCCAGGCCCAGGGATCCGCCGACGGTGAGCGGCACCACGAGCGCTGCAAAACCCAGCGTTCTCAGAAGTGCCGCCCACACGTCGCTGTCGGAGAACAGCTCGATGTAGTTCGCTAGCCCCACCCACTTGAAACGGGGCGAGCTTCCATCGAAGTTGGTCAGGCTCACAACGAACCCGTACACCATGGGCGCTGCGGTCAGCAGCAGGAAACCAATCGCCCACGGTGCGACGAACGCATAGAACGTCCGTTTCGGGTACCGGGTCCACTTGCGAGCCATCAAACTACTCCTTGATCTGGTCGACGCCCTTGGCGAGCGCGTCGTTCAACTCATCGGTCAGCTGCGAGCCGGCCTCTTCGACACTGAGGTCGCCCTTGATGGCAAGCTGCAGATACTTGTCGATGGTGTCCTGCAGCAGCCCTGCCGAAATGTAGGGCGAGTCGGGCAGCGGGACGGTGTGGTCCAACTGCGACTGCACGACCGTGTACGCCTGCTGCTGGAACGGCTGTTCCTGCGGCAGCTTGTCCGACAGGGACTTCAGCGACGGGAGGCCCCAGCCGCTGGAGGCACGCGCCTCGGCAGGCTCCCCCGCCATGAAGTACTCCATGAACTTCCAGGCGGCGTCCTTGTCCTTCGCCTGCTCGGGGATCCACATTCCCGCGCCGCCGAAGCTCATCGCTGCGGGGGTGTCGCCCATAGTGGGTGCGGGTGCAAAGCGCACCGTCTTCAGCGCGTCGTCGCCGGCGAAGTTGCCTCCGAACCAGTAGCCGTCCTGGCTGATTGCCATGCGCTCGGCGGCGAAGGTCGAGTAATCCGAACCGTCCGGGAGCGGGTTGAGGGACGTCGGGCCGACGCCGGACTGTCCGTAGTCGACAAACCACTGGAGGGCCTTCTGAGCAGCGTCAGACGTGAAGTCGATCTCGGACAGGTCGTCGTTGAACAGACTCTCGCCCTGCTGTTCGACCATCGCAGCGAGAGGACCGTAGAGGGTCCACTGCCACTCCATGCCCAGGCCGTACACGGTGGTTGTACCGCCCTCGAACTTGGAGAGCTTCTTCGAGATGTCGAGCAGTTCGTCGTACGTGATCGGTTCCGTGTCGCTGAGGTACGGGACGCCGGCGGCATCGAACAGCGCCGTGTTGTACCAGAGCGCGTTGTCCTGGCTCCAGTCCTTCACGATGCCGTAGATGGGGCCCTCACCACTCTTAGAGCCGTCCCAGCGGAATGCGTCGTTTACCGGCTGCAGGTCGTCTTCCTTCAGCACCTCACTCTTTTCGAGGTACGGCGTGAGGTCGGTGGCCAGACCACGGGCGTTGAAGTTCGCGCTGCCGACCGCGTTTCCGAACGCAATGTCCGGCGTGTTTCCGGACGTGAGCATCGTGTTCAGGCGCGTGAGGTCGTACAGAACGATCTTGATCTTGATGCCCGGGTTGTCCTTCTCGAACGCTGCGATCTGCTCCTCAGACAGATCCTGTGCTCCGACCATGACGTCGAGCGTGGTGTCTCCGGAACTGCTCCCTCCGGCGCCTCCACCGGTGCACCCGGCGAGCAGAGCCGAAGCGGCTACGAATGAGCCGAGAACGGCGACCCTTCGCCGTGCGCGGGACGTGCGTGTAGTCATGTCAACCTCCTTGTGAACATGGCAAGCCCGGACGCGGGCCACCCTTGGTGAAGTCACCATACATCGAATTTGGAACAAGTGCTACATTTTCGTTTCGACGCGCGGGTCGGGGCGCGCGGGCGTGACGTGGGTGAAGGAAGTCGGTAGGGTCGCGTTCATGACTGGACCGAAATCCGCTGGCACCCGCGGACCGTACGCCAAGTCCGCTCAGCGCTCCAACGACATCCTGGATGCAGCGACGACGGTGTTCGGCACGCACGGTTACCACGGCGGTTCGTTGCGAGACATCGCCCGCCAACTGGATGTAGCCCTGACCAGCGTGGTCCATCACTTCGGCACGAAGTACGAGCTTCTTGAGGCGGTCTTGGAGAGGTCCGATGGGACAACTTCGGGCAACGAGGCCTTCGACTTCAACGCGGCATGCATCGAGCGCGGCATCGTTCCTGCAACGCTCGAACGAGTGCGTTCCAGCGTCGAACGACCGGAGTTGCTGAGGTTGTTCGCGATCCTGGCGGCCGAATCGTCAGCACCGACCCACCCCGCGCACGACTGGTTCGTCACCCGCTATGAACGCAAGGCGAAGGAACTTGCGGCCGCTTTCGCGTACGACCAGAAGCAGGGTCGCATCAACCCTGAGCGCGACGCGAACTTGCTCGGCCGACTCCTCATCGCAACGTGGGACGGCGTACAGCTCCAGTGGCTCATCGACCCGTCCGCGGACATGAGTGCCGCTATGGTCTTGTTCTTCGAGTCGGCCGTCCCCGAGGCGCTGACGGGGATGGATGCGTCCGCCCGTTCATGACGACCTCCCACCTTCGGCACACCGCATTCAATGTGTGACAACTGTTCGGTTTTTCCCGTAGGGTGACCACACACCCATCCACGGAACGAAAGAGTCACCGATGACCGCCGAAGCTCATCTGAGGACCCCTTCTTCCCTCACCCTGGGGCTGTCGAATCTCGGGCGGAACACGACCGTGGGCTCCGTCGATGAACGCGCTGCCATCGACTTCGCTGAGCTCACGCTCGCCTCCGGTCACACGTACGTGGACACGTCGAACAACTACGCCGGCGGCCGCTCGGAAGCAGTCCTCGGTGCTGCAGCGAATCGACTGGGGACCACCCGTTCTGCAGACATCATCACCAAGGTCGATGTCGATCCCGTCACAGGGCGATTCGACAGGGACCGTGTATTGCGCTCATTCGATGAGAGTCGTGCGCGGCTCGGGATCGATACGGTCCCCCTTCTTCACCTCCATGATCCGGACATGCTCACGATGTCAGAGGCCCTGGGGCCCGGAGGAGCCGTCGAAGGTCTTGTTGAACTTCGCGACTCGGGTGCAGTGGGGGCCATCGGTGTCGCCGGCGGCCCGATCCCGATGATGAGCGCTTACGTGTCGAGCGGCGTATTCGATGCGGTGCTCTGTCACAACCGATTCACCCTCGTTGACCAGAGCGCAACGGCACTGTTCGAGGACGCTCGCCGCCGCGGCATGGTCGTCTTCAACGCCGCACCGTTCGGCGCAGGCCTTCTCGCCGCCGGTCCGCGGCAGGATGCGCGCTATGCTTACCTGCCTGCCTCGGCAGAGCTCCTGACCTGGACGCGTGCTCTCGAGCTGCTGTGCAGGGAGCACGACCTCTCCCTCCCCGCAGTCGCCCTGGCCTTCTCCCTCCAGTCATCTCTCATCGACTCGACAGTCGTCGGCATCTCCTCACCTCGGCGCCTGGACGAGCTGGACGAGCTACAGCGTCAGACGGTTCCGTCGGAGCTGTGGGCGAAGATCGAACAGTTGGGGCCGGCACCGACGCCTATCGTCGATCCACCAGCGCGCTGACGCCTTGTGCCCCTGCGCTTCCCGAAAGCCTCATCGTCGCGGGCGCCAAATTGAGCGTGCCCAGTACCCCAAGGCACATCCCGCACATCCGCCTCTGGCCGGGCATCTCGCTCAACAGCCCAACGCTTGCACTACATGTGGGCTCCGCCATCGACGCGGATCTCGGTACCGGTGATGAAGGCCCCGTCCTTGGAGATGAGCATGGCAATGACTCCCGCAACATCTTCCGGCGTCCCCTGACGACCGTCGTTGAGCTGAGCCTGCAAGTTGCCGAACAGCGACCAGTCCGTGTCTGCGGGGAGGGTCTGCGCGGTGGTGCTCGTGATGCCGCTTTCGATGCCGCCGGGCACGATGTTGATGGCACGCAGCCCCTGCTTCGCATATTCGAGTGCGATTGAGTGGGTGAACGACGCAATCGCGCCCTTGGTCGCCGAGTATGCCGCCATGTAAGGGTGGGCGAAGAATGCCGAGGTGGACGCGAAGTTGATGATGACTCCTGCGTCGTCCGCCAGAAGGTGCGGCAGGCTTTCCCGAACCATGAGGAAGGTGCCGGTCAGGTTGACCTGCAACAGTCGATTCCACCGGTCGAGCGTCACTTCGTGAGTGTGGTCGCCGTAGAGGATTCCCGCGGCGTTCACGAGGGCATCCAGACCGCCGAGGCGTGTGACGACCTCGGCAACAGCGTCCTTGACGGACGCCTCGTCGGAGATGTCCACCTGTCGCGTGATCAATCGCTCACGGATGTCGGTCGACACAGCCCCACGGAGTTCCTTGAGGTCGTCGCCGCGAAGATCGAGGGCAGCGACACGTGCCCCTTCGTTCAGCAGACGCAGTGCAGTGCCTCGACCGATCCCGGACGCTGCGCCGGTGACGATGATGTTCTTGTTGGCAAGTCGCGTGGACATGTGTACTCCAGTCATGCGGGGATGGAATCGGACAGGGTGGGTGTTCCGTGTGGGGCTGCTTCGGACTGAGGAGTGACATCGATCATGACGACTTCCGAAGGCACGCCGTTCGCGGAGATTGCGAGCGAGATCGCGCCGACGGCGGCGGGGCGGATCGCGGCAAGAACGCGGCCGTCGTACGTGCCGTGCGTGGCGCTGTCGAATCGTTCGGAGGTGCGCGGGCGCCCGCTTCCGAACCCGGCGAGCGAACCGGCGCCGGTTACTTGCACGCTGACCGGCCGGTCGGCGTCGTTGATCAGATTGCCGTCGATGTCTCGGAGTTCGATCTCGGCAAAAACGAGCGCGCCGTCGCGGAGATCGGTCGTCGTACGGTCCAGACGCACTTCGAGGCGAGCTTCGGCCGAAGCGCTCTGCAAGGTGGAGCGTGCCACCTCTTGACCCGCGTTTCGCGCTACGGCTACCAGTTCGCCCTTTTCGAAAGGGATCTCGAAGTCGGCGACGAACGCACGTCGTGCTCCCACCGGGCCGCTGCTCACCACTCGGCCGTTGAGCTGCAGTTCAATCTCTTCTGCGTCGCTGTACACCTCGATGATCATGGGGAAACCGTCTTCGATGTTCCAGCTCCAGCTCGAGATCGCGTCGGTCCAGCTCCACTGCCCGAGGGTGAACGAGCGTCCATGGTTCGATGGCCGGCGAACAGCGATGTAGGGCGTTGTGCGTAGCCCGAAAACGGTCTCTCGGTAGTAGGACATCGCTCGACGGTGCCCGGTGATGTCGAGGTCTGCCGACCAGGACGTGAGCCAAGGAAATTCTCCGTCGAACGCGTCGGACTCTCCCTCATACTTCACGCGGCCGACGCCCACTTCGCCCAGATAGTCCCAGCCTGACCACGTGAAGTCGCCAAGAACATGGGGGTGCTCTTTCACCAGCTCCCAGTTTCGGTCGATCCTGGAAGGGAACGTTTCGGTGCCGACGACGACGCGGTTGGGGTGCTCGCGTCGTTCCATCTCATAACGGACATCGCCGTAGTTGAGTCCGACGATGTCCAGGAGTGCGAATGACTCCGCGGTCGCCGAGGTAACGAGCGGCGAAGAGGCGACCTGATCCATGAAGTCGTCGCCGCTACCCATCATTGCGTTCACGCCGCCGTCTGCGTCTCCGCCTCCAGCCTCGGTGTCGGCGCTTTCGTGCGCCGCGGTCGCGGTCGCTATCATCGCCGCAACCTCGCGCAGAGCGGAAACGAACCCGTTGATGCCGTTGGTGACGAAGCGGGTGTCATCCAGATCGCGGATCTTCTCCGCGAGTTTCCGTCCCCACTGACTGGCGATGGCGTTACCCGTCTCGGGGATCTCATTGCCGATTGAGTACATGATGACGCTCGGGTGGTTGAAGTCCGTCGTGATCATCGCCTCGACATCACGCTCCCACCACTCCGGGAAGGCGAGGGAGTAGTCGAACGGTGACTTCGATTCGGCCCACATATCGAATGATTCGTCCATGACGAGCATGCCGTGACGGTCGCACGCATCGAGCATGGCGACGCTCATGGGGTTGTGGCTGCTTCGAACGGCGTTGAACCCGGCTTGCTTCAGGAGGACGATGCGACGTTCTTCGGCATCCGAGAATGTGGCGGCGCCGAGGACGCCGTTGTCGTGGTGGATGCATGCGCCGCGAAGCTTGACGCTCTCGTCATTGATCCTGAGGCCGTGTATGGGGTCGAGGCGGAGTGTTCGGATACCGAAGGTCGTCGAGCGAGTCTCAGGCTCTTCCGCGATGCCCTCGAGGCGGGTCCGAGCCGTGTACAGAGTTGGCTGATCGACGCTCCACAGTTGAGGCCTGGGAACGTATATGCGTTGCCGGACAACGCCTTCGGTCTGAGGGAGCGTGGTGAGGGGGCTTGTTTCCGTGCCGATGACGCTCCCGGCATCGTCCACGATCTCTGTGACGACTGTCGCCGTGCGCGTGAGCGTCCCGCGGTTATGCACCCGCGTCTCTACGGAGACGACCGCGCGCTCTGCATCTACGTCTGGGGTGGTGATCCGCACTCCACCCTGCTCGAGAATGTGGACCTGTTCTGTCACCCAGAGGTGGACCTCGCGATAGAGACCCGCACCGGCATACCAGCGGGAGTCCTGGTGGGTGCGGGCGTCGACGCGAACAGTGTTCTCGGTCCCGTACTCCAGAAAGCCGTCCAAGGAGACCGTGAAGGCCGCGTACCCGTTGGGGCGTTGCGCAATGAAGGCACCGTTCACGTAAATCATCGCATCGCGGTACACGCCTTCGAACTCCAGAGCTACGTGCTTGTCGCGCCAGTCGAGGGGAACCTCGAAGTTGTTGATGTACTGGAAGGCACCGTCGGGGAAGAATGCTCCGGCCGCGCCGCTCGGTGCGTCTGCGCGACGCTCGAGCGAGATGAGCGCGTCATGTGGGAGGCGGACAGCGGTTCCAGCCGCGGCTTGACCCTGTACGTCCGCAAAGATGCTGGTCTTGGGACGGTACGACCAGTTGGAGTTGAAGGGTGAGCGAGTCATTGCTGCCTTTCGGGGAGTCGTCCGGAGGTGAGAGGAAGATCTAGAAGGGAGTGGCGATTGGCCACGCGGCTCGGATGCGGTCAAGCGTCGTCAAGATCGCGACGCTGTCATCCAGCGGGTGGAGCGGGTGCTCAAGGAGCCCCGCCGCAGTCGCGTCCTGCACCGCTTGGAGCATGGGCACGTACCCATTGCCCTCGAGTGGGAAGAGGCAATCGGCGGGGTTGCCGAAGGCCTGCTCGAAGTCTCCGGAGTGGCGACGAAACCTGTCGCTCGCCCAGAAGGGGGCAGCAAGTGTCGCCCATCCGTCGGTTCCGCTGATGGTCGCCGTGGGTTCGAGGTAGCCGACCATGGAAGCCGCTAGCTGCGCGAAGCGCCCGTCGCTGTAGTCGAGCGTCACGTGCAAGGAGAGATCTACGCCGTCTTCTCGGACCTGCGCCGAACTCGACACTGTCGCCGGTTCGCCCAGAATGTCTCTGGCGAGTGTCACCGGGTAGATGGCTTGGTCGAGCAGAGTACTGCTCTTGCGCTCAGCACTCCACGCGCGCGAGCCCGCCGCCCCGAACGGCAGGCCGAATGCAGCACGTACCGAACTGACGGTTCCGAGTAGCCCGCTTCTCGCTTCAGCTCGTAGAGCGATGTACGCGGGATTGAACCGCATCCACATGCCCTCCATCGCGAAAAGTTCGTTCTCTCGGGCTGTATGCGCGATTGCCTGGGCTTCGGCGGCGTTCACTCCGATGGGCTTCTCGATGAGGACGTGCTTGCCGGCGTTGAGTGCCGAGAGGGCAAAGGGCGCATGGGTCGCATGAGGGGTGGCGATGTAGACGATGTCGATGTCGGCGGCGGTGAGCATGAGGTCGAAATCGTCGTATGCGCGTTCAAACTCGTTTTCTGCTGCGAAGGCATGCGCCTTGTCGGCATCGCGTGACCAGACGGCGGCCCGCCGCGCTCCGTCAACGTGACGCAGATCGGACGCAACGGCGTGAGAG
>NZ_JBLVOH010000004.1:0-31153 GCF_053543675.1 Microbacterium umsixpiens | reverse complement strand
CCGCCCAGCCGAGCGCGGCGGGCCGTCTGGTCACCGGGTCACCGACAGATTTCCGTCAAGCGCGACGGTGGAGTCCCCGCCGACACCGACGTCGAACGTCGTCACATCCTGCACGTACGAGCCAGTCTCCGAGTTCCAGTACTGGAGCTCCGCGGGCGTGAGCGGGAACTCGACTCGTCGCGTTTCTCCTGCATTGAGGGTGATGCGGCGGAAGCCCTTAAGCTCGCGCACCGGGCGCGATGCGCTGCCGTACTGCTGGTGGATGTAGAGCTGCACGACTTCGTCGGCGTCTCGCGTCCCGGTATTGGACACGTCGACGCTCACGACGGTCGAGTCTCCGATCTTGATGGCGGGCGATCCGACGCGAAGGTTGGCGTACTCGAACGTGGAGTACGACAGACCGTGCCCGAAGGAGTAGAGAGGGGCGTTGCTCTCTTCGAAGTAACGCTGGTCCTGCTCGTCCGGCACGAAGGTGCGGTTGTGAGCGTAGATCAACGGAACCTGACCAACGTGGCGGGGCCAGGTGAACGGCAGGCGCCCCGCGGGGTTGACGTGGCCCAGGAGTACGGCGGCGACGGCTTCTCCGGCCCGGGAGCCCGGGTACCACGCCTGCACGATGGCTGGCACATGCTCGTCTGCCCATCGCAGGTCAAGCGGACGCCCGGAGACGACGACGAGAACGACTTTCGTTCCCGTCGCGTGAATGCGCTGCAGTTGCTCGAGCTGACGCCCAGGGAGATCGAGGGTGCTCGTCGATGCCTTCTCCCCGATCTGGTTCTGCCGCTGACCCACGACGACGACGACGACGTCGGACTCTCCGGCCAGGGCGACAGCACGGTCAATCGCCGCATCGTCGTCGTAGTCCTGTGCAGTGCGCTCGATGGACGTGTCGAGCACATCGAACGGGGACGGGTGCACCCGTTCGGGGAGCCCTACTCCTGGCTCGTAAGCCACCTCAGATTCCTGAAGTGCGAGACGGAGTCCGTCAACAATCGTGACCGTTTCGCTGGTGTCGTGCGCGAAGATCCACGGGCCGAGAAGGTCGCGCCGTGCATCCGCGAGTTCGCCGACAACCGCTATACGGCCAATCGACTTCGACTCCAACGGCAGGGCACCTTCCGCATTCTTGAGCAGGACGATGGCCTGCTCAGCGGAGTGGCGGGCGAGAGTCCGGTGCTCCCGCGCACTCAGAACGGTCTCCGTTTCTTCTTCGTTGGCATAGGGGTTCTCGAACAGTCCGAGGCGGAACTTCGCGGTCAGCACCCGGCGCACGGCGTCGTCCAGTACCTCTTCCGTGACGGTGCCGGCGGCGACGGCATCGGGCAGGTTGTCGAAGGCCGGGTCGAACGTGCACATCTCCATGTCGAGGCCTGCGCCGAGCGCTCGGATGGCGGCGTCGGTCTGGTCAGCAGCGAAATGCTGCGTGGTCAGTGATCGCACCGCATTCGCGTCAGAGACAACGAATCCCTGGAAGCCGAGCTGCTCTCGGAGGATACCCGTGAGGAGCTTGGGACTTGCGGCCGCCGGAACCCCGTTGAGGTCCATGTATGCGCTCATGACGTTGCCGGCGCCCGCGTCAATGGCGGCCCGGAACGGTGGGAGGTAGACGTTCCACAGCTCGCTGTCGGACACCTCGGCGTCGTCGTAGTCACGACCGCCTCGCGACGCACCATAGCCAACGAAATGCTTCGGTCCAGCCAGGAGCTTCTCGGAGCCGAACTCTCCTTGGAATCCGCGCACCTGCGCCGCGGCCATAGCTGCCCCGAGCACGGGGTCCTCCCCCGCACCCTCGATCATCCGTCCCCATCGCGGGTCGCGGGCCACATCGATCATCGGAGCGAACGTCCAGTGAACACCCGCTGCTCGCGCTTCACGAGCGGCCGCGCTCTGGACCGCTTCCACTGTCGACTCCGACCAGGTTGCAGCAAGTCCGATGGGAACAGGGAACACCGTCCGCCACCCGTGGACAACGTCAAAGCCGAACAGCAGCGGGATACCCAAGCGGCTCTCTTCGACCGCATACCTCTGAAGACGATTGCTCAGCTCCGGAGTGCGGATGAAGAGAAGCGAACCCGCCCGACCGGCTTTGACCGCGGCCTCGATTCGCGCGGGAAGTTCAACGTGGATCCGATGCTCTGGGGGGAGCGATTCGATGTCGAAGTCGTCCGGGATCGGTTCGCCCGTGCCGGTGTAGAAGTACTGGGTGAGCTGACCCGCTTTCTCCTCGATGGTGAGGCGGGCGAGGAGATCGTCGACACGTTCTCCGATGGGAAGGTCGGGATTCTTGTAGGGCGCTACGGACATGCATTCCTCCGAGAGGTGAGCGTGGGCAGAAGTGAGGTGCCGAGGAACAGGGAGACGGGATCAGCCGGCAAGAGCTACGGCGAGGTCCGCCCGAAGCTCGTCGGAAGCTCCGGGGACGTAGTCGAGCATCGTGGTGATCGACATGGCCGCCGCTTCCGGAGCCCGCCCGTCGAGTGGCACCCCCGGGTAGTGGCGAGCGAACGCCTCAGTGAAGCGCCGCCATGCCGCGGGGTCGTCCGACACGGCTCGCAGCGTGGAATCCAGCGTGAGCTCCTCTGTCGAGGAGGAGGCGTCGATCTCGTATGTGAAGGTGTGCTCGCCAGCAGTGATCTCGGCGATGTGCGCGGGGGCATGCAGAGGGAGCACGACTTCTGCTGTGGTGTCGTCGGGGATCCTCACGGTCAGCGTGAAGGTCGTTCCCTCGAGACTCCAGACGATAGCGACTTCGCCGTAGGTGGTTATGTGTCGCAGATCGGAGCTGGTGAGGTTCCCACCCGGTTGAGGCGCGATACGCATGCGTCGGTAGCCGGGCTCAATGGCCGAGAGTCCGCCGATGGTGCGGTGCATCCAGTCGACCACCGCCCCGAGCGCGTAGTGGTTGAGCGAGGTCATCCCGGAGGGGTTGATCGTCCCATCAGGACGGATGGAGTCCCAGCGCTCCCAGATCGTCGTCGCGCCCATGGTCACCGGGTAGAGGAAGGATGGAGCCTTCGTCTCCATAAGGAGCAGATACGCCTCCTCCAGGTGCCCGGTCGAAGACAGCGCATCTGTGACGATGGGCGTTCCCGCGAACCCGGTCGAGATGCGGAACCCCGCCTCGCCCACGATGCTCGCCAGACGATCCCCCGCGTGCTGCACCTGGGAAGGTTCGAGGGCTCCGAACCGGATCGCGAGTGCGTAAGCGGTCGCGGTCTCGTTGACGAGCCGACCGTTCTTCGTGACGAACTCGTCGCGGAACGCGTTGCGTACTCGTGCTGCGAGCGCGTCGAACTCGGTCGCGTCCTCGGTGTAGCCGAGCACATGAGCGGTGTCAGCCATCTCACGCGTCGTCCGACAGAGGTAAGCACTTGCGACGAGATGGCGGTCAGTCTTGCCGCCCGCCGGGTTGTCGTCCGGAGCGTCGGGGTCCAGCCAGTCTCCGTACTGGAAACCCGTGCTCCATAGGCCGTCCTCGTCGAGAAGCTCGGCCACCTGACGGATGAACATTGTCATCGATTCGTAGGCGTCCTGGAGAATCTGGCTGTCTCCGTACTCCTGGTATAGCGCCCATGGAAGGCTGACGGCGACGTCGCTCCACAACGCGGTAGGCGAAGAGGGCGTGGACAGCACATCGGGGACGACCCAGGGCACGAAGCCTTTCTCCTTCTGCTCGACTGCAAGGTCCTTGAGCCAGGATCCGAGCACGCCCCGAACGTCATAGAGGAATGCAGCTGTCGGTGCGAATGCGTTGATGTCCCCTGTCCATCCGAGGCGCTCATCCCGCTGCGGGCAGTCCGTCGGGACGCCCACGAAGTTGTCTCGCATGGACCACACGGCGTTCGAATGAAGTTGATTGAGCTGCGCGTTTGACGTGGTGAGCCAGCCGGTCCGCTCCATGTCCGAGTGGACGACGACAGCGCGGACAGCCTCAGGCGAGAATTCACCCGGCCAGCCGTCAATCTGGATATACCGGAATCCGTGGAAGGTGAACCGCGGCTCCCAGGTTTCCGGAGCACCTCCGCGGAGGATGTATTGGTCAGTCGCCGCCGCGGTTCGCAACGTCTCTGGTTCGATTTCACCGTTGACCATCGCCTCGACGTGGCGCAGAGTGAGGATCGCACCGCGCTCGCCCTCTACGGTCAGCCGCACCCAGCCCGAGATGTTCTGCCCGAAGTCGACGACGAGCTTGCCCGAGGGAGTCCTGAAGACGTCGACCGCGGCCAGCTCCTCGATACGTCGGATCGGAGGGGCAATCGGCTCCGCCAAGGTGTCCAGAGGCCAATCGAACAACTGGACAGGGACCCATTCGCTCGCATCGAACCCCGCGCGATCCCAGCCTTCTGGTTCCTCGCGAGCATCGAACACCTCCCCGTCATAGATGCTGTTCGCCCGCACACCACCACGAGCGGCGGCCACAGTGAGATCGCTGACAATCAGGTCCGTGCTGCCATCCGCGTACTCCAACTCGAGTTCAAACCATGCGGCGGGACGCTCCGAGTAGTGGTGCCGCCGATCCTCCCAGCCGAGCCGACCGACGGCCCACCCCTCACCCAGAACTGCTCCCACCACGTTCTCGCCGGCAACAATCTGACCGGTCACGTCGTGCCTGCTGACAATGAGACGATGACGATACGAGGTCCATCCCGGCGCGAGTACCTCGTCGCCGACCGTCTTGCCATTGAGGTGGGGCTCGATGAATCCCAGCGCTGTGATGCGCAGCGTCGCGCGCATGGGAGCGGAAGGTACGAGGAACTCTTTGCGGAGATAAGACGCCGGTTCTTCGCTTGCGCCTTGCGCAAAAGACGGGCTGATGAAGAAAGCGGGAGAGTTCTCGGTCGTCACGTGGATACTCCTTCGGGGAGAGCTTCGGACAATCGCCGAGACCTCGTTGTCGATACTAGCGCGGGCTAGTTTGATTAGATTATCTACGTTCGCTAGCGCGCACAAGTCGATCCAGCGCGGGCAGCGCCCAGTGTGGTGGACTGAGCGCACATCCGTGATTCGAGGAGCATTTTGTGACACCGCAGACATCCGCGCGGCGCGTGACCGCCGCCGACATCGCCAGATCGTTGGGCGTGTCACGCGCGACTGTCGGCTTCGTGCTGAACGAAACTCCAGGACAGACGATCTCTGCGGCGACTACGGAACGGGTGCTCGCGGAGGCGCAACGCCTCGGGTATCGCCCGCATATCGCGGCCCGCGCGCTCGCAAGCGGTCGCAGCAACATCGTCTTGCTCGTGCTGCCGGACTGGCCTATCGAGTTCAGCCTGCGGGAGAACATCGACGAGGCGACAAACGCTCTCGACGAGCACGGTTACGCTCTCATCACTTTCACCCCTCACGAAGGCGCGCGAGCTCGGCCTCTCTGGGAGACGCTGCAACCCGACGTGGTGATGGGACTATTCCCGTTCGGGGAGGCGACCCTGCAATCCTTGCGCGCGGCCGGCGTGGAACGAATTGTTCCCGACCCCGAAGGCTCTGCCGAGCCCCCGTACCCGGAGGAGGGCCCGCGCCTGCAGGTGGAACACCTTCACGGCTTGGGGCACCGACGAATTGGGTTCATCCGGCCCAACGACGCGCGTCTAGCCGGACTGGCGGACGCCCGTCAAGCAGCAGCGACCGCCGCATGCAGAGCCGCAGGGATGCCCACGCCTGTGGTGCTCAATATGGAACCGCTCCGTTCCGAGGTAGACCCCGCGGTGCGGGCCTGGGTGGATCAGGGGCTGACAGCATTGGTCGCATTCAACGACGATGTTGCGGCAACGGTCATTGGCGCGGCGGCGCGAGCTGGCGTCGCTGTGCCCCATGATCTCTCTGTGGTCGGCCACGACGACGCTCCCCTGGCGTTGATGGTCGAGCCACGCATCTCGAGCGTGCGAATCGACTCAACGGGGCTGGGGCATCGGCTCGCGGCCATGGCTCTAGACGCCATGGCCGGCACAGAGACGGCGAGATCGGATGAGAACGCAGCGGTGAGTTTCATCGCGCGAGACTCATCAGGCCCCGTCCGCTGAGCGCCGCCGACGCACGCGCGCAGAGCCGAACGCGCACGGGAGTTCCGCGTCACCGAGCGCACCATCACCCCCGATACTGCAGATGGCACATACCGTCGCCGCGCACGGCCGCCACACTACAAGGGGCTTTCTCATTCAGGATCGAGAAAGCCCCTTGTATCAACGACCTGAGCTCAGCGCACCGCGCGAACTCTCAGCACGACCAGTCCACCGAGAACGGTGATGATGCCAGCCACGATGTATAGCAGACCGTAGTTCTTATCACCCGCCGCTGCGATGCCGATGGCCAGAATGGCCGGAGCGACAAAGGGCGCGACTGCCTGAGGAATCGCCGTGGCGAAGCCAGCGATCCCCATGAATCGTCCCGCATCCGTGTCACGCTCAGGCAGAACATCGAGCAGAAGGGCCTGGTCGACGGCCGAGAACGCTCCGATGCCGACAGAAGCAATGAGCGAGCCAGCGATGAGCCATGGCAATCCCGGAGCCACACCCTGCATCACGGTGCCACCTGCGAAGATCAGCGAGGCCGCAAGAACGAACACTCGGCGGCGACGCAACTTGTCCGACAGGAAGCCGCCGCCAATCGCTCCGACGGTGGTGGCGAGGATTCCGATGAGACTCAGCGTTGCAAGCACGCCCGCCACCTCAGTGACTTCGATTCCGAGCCTGGACGCGAAGAAGAATGCCGTAAAGGTTGTCGCGAGCGTGAGCCCGAAGTAGAACAGGAATCGCCCCAGCCACACGAGGGAGAAGTCTGGGTACACCGCAGGGTTGAAGATGTACTTCTTCAGTGCGGTGCCGAGAGTCAACGATTCGCTCAGGATCATCTGTCGACTGTCCTGTTCTCGCGAGAACAGGAGGAACAGGGTGAGGAAGATGACGCCCACGATGCCAGGTACAACAAACAGCAGCAGCGGATCCCCGGCCAGACTGCCTGCCATCACCACACCCACGACCGGGGCCACCTGCGTCGCGAAACCGACGAAGCCTGCGACCTTGCCGCGCTGGTGCTCGGGGAGGACGTCGGCCATTGACGTGGTGACCATCGCCAGAGCCTGGCCCCAGCCCATCTGAGCCAAGATCCATCCAAGGCCGAGGATGACGACGCTCGGTGCGGAACCCATGACGAGAAGGGAGACGACGCCGAGCAGCATTCCACCAAAGATCCATGGGCGCCGGCGCCCCAGTCGCGTGCGTGTCCGGTCGCTCAACACCCCCACGATGGGTGTGATGATCATCACCACGACCGACCCCGCACCGGTGATGTACCCGAGGTACTCGTCATGTCCAGGCGCGAGCACGCTGATTCGTACCGCGAGGGAGATGGCGATAGGCGTGATGAGCGCAACGAAAATGCCGAACTGAGCGAGCACGAGAAGCCAGATGAAGCTGCGTGACGCCTGCGCCGGGCGAATGAGACCGGTGGATGTGCGGGTGCCTTCTGCTACCGCACCAGGCACTGCGGGCAGCGATGCGGGAGCCGGTGGCATATCGGACGATGCTTGCTCGGAAGCGGACCCGTGATTGGCGGGAGTTGTCATGGTGACTCCGTTGTCGTTGCGATGCTGGGCGCAGCATCAGGGTAAAGGTCGCCCACACTGCGCGCGTTTCGGGCGGGAACGGGATCTCGGCTACTTCGTAACTTGCGCGCGCAAGCTCGCTCAGAATAGACCCGTCAGCTTGCGCGCGCAAGTAGCAGTTATGCGGTCGCAAGAAGTTGAAGCGTGCGTCGTCCTTGAACCTGTCGCAGAAGCGCCGGAGTGGCACACGAGAACGCAGGCATCGACACCGGCCATGACACTGAAGCTGCGTCGAAACCGCGACGCTGTCATGGTGGGACGCCACGACAGCAGCAGTGCGCGCTGGATTGTGCGTCGTCCGAGCCGGTGGCGGGCCTCGTGGCGATGCCAGCAGACGAACAGGAAAGAGGCCGCCCCGACGTCGGCGCCTGGACGGCCTCTTGCAAACGCTCTCGCGCGCCCTATCTCCTAGTTCCGCTTCTTCCGACACTGAGGACATCTTGCGCCCCGGGTGCGGCTGTCGCCACTGCTCCGCCAGGTGTGCCCCCGAGAGCACAGCCAGAAGATCTGACGCTTTGTGCCGGCGATAACATCGTGTGGAGTCGTCGATCCGTTCAGGCTCGGGTGCCAGCTTGCGACGAGATCAGCTCTCGTGGCTGCGAGCGAGTTGTCAGCGTGAAGCGCCCGGTGCGAGCAGAAGCCGCACTTCGAGCCCTTGCTGCGGTTGTCGCCGGAAGCCTGCCATTCATGACCCCGTTTGCACTTCCACCACAGCCGGCGCGACGTTCCTGCCACGACGTCCCTCGGGGTGCAGGTGTTCAACGCGTCATGGAACTCCGCGGCCAGATCGGGCCTTGTAGTTGCCATGTCATTGAAGCCGGCCAAGACGCGCCTGTTGCTGCAGAAGGGACATCCAGTTCCACGTTCACGATTGCTGCCCGAAGCCTGCCACTCGTGACCCCGCTCGCACCGCCACCACAGGCGACGATTCGTCCCGGCGATTATGGTCTCGGGAGTCAGCGGGCCATTCTTGTCAGGGTGGAATTCCGCACTGAGCTGTGGGCTGGTCGCTCTCATACAGTTCGCACGGCTCACCTCGCGATTCGAGCAGAAGCGACAGCGTTTGCCTTTCACTCGCGCCGCGATTGTGCCTTCGTATGCACAGCCGTTCTCGCATCTCCACCACGCTTTGGCGGCGGAACCCGCCAGCACGTCGGCGGGAGTGAGGTCACCGTTCAGCTCCCCATGCCACAGTGCCGCGATGTCCGGTCGAGTTGCTGCAAGCGACGTTGTCGGGTGGACTGTCTGTCTCGTGCAGTAGTGGCAGCGGTGTCCGGCCTTTCGCGCGTGCGGGGTGGTCCAGTAGATGTGACCCGCTGAGCACCTCCATGCCATCGTGAACATTGAGCCGGCAACCACGTTGTCCGCCGTGCGGCCTTCGTTGAGAGCGTCCACCAGCTCGGCAGCGATCTGCGGATGGGTCGCGCGAAGGCAGTTTCCGGAGTCGACTCGTTTGTTCGAGCAGAACGGGCAACCATTTCCCGTGTTCGTCCGGGTGTTGGGTGATGCGCGGAAGGTGTGGCCGTATCGGCACAACCAGTACCGCTGTTCGGAGGACCCGAAGGAGACGTCCTCCGGCCGGACGGAACCGTTGAGACTCGGATGCCACTGCGCTGCGTAGCTGCCGTGGGTCGCGGCCAGAGAAGTCTCGGGCGTCACTCTCCTCCGTGCACATACCGGGCAGCCGCCGCCTATCTTGCTCGTGAGCAGTCGTCGCCCGTCGGAGGTGTACTTATGCCCTTTTCGACAGACGTACTCGTTCACTCGAGCCCGCCGAAGCGATTGCTCGAACCGGTCCACCGGCTGGGGCGTCTGCACAAGTTGCGTGAGTTGAAGATGTCGGAGCCGTGGGTAGAAGCTCGAGCTCAGGAGGTCGAGCTCATCGAACTCTTCGCCGGCCGGATCTGAGGCGCGCCGCTCCGCACGAAGAAGTAGCCATACCGAGTCGACGAGAACGTTCGAGTTCATCGCCGAAACGATGTCTTTGATGGTTCTCGTCAACGCTGAGTGCTTCTCCACGGCTTCGGCGGCTGACTCGGCTGGGCGACCGGACGCAAGATGGCGAGCGACGTCGATTGAGAGGCAGAAGCGCTGAGCGGGGTCGAGCACGTTGCCTACTGCTTCTTCCCAGGCGCGGACGCACGCGAGCAACTCCGCGAGGCGTGGTGTGTTCATCAAGCCGCGCTTTCGCAGTCGCCTGTAAGCCCGGTCGGCGCGGAACACGTCGAGATCGACGTCGAATTGTGCGTCCGGGGCGGTCCCGGGGCCGGTCCATCGCAGGTGCCGCGCGCACACCCGGGGGCCGTCATGTGCAATCTGCTCGGCGATTTCGCCTCCCATGCACAGTGCGCACGCAAAGCGTCGGCCGATAAGAGCTTCGCGCGTTGCGGGTTCGCTGTACTTGTCTGCGAGCGCTCTTGCACGCTCGAAGTGGCCCTGCTCGAGTCCACCAAGCGCTTCTACCAGCGCCTCTCGGGTTGCGCAGAGCTCTGCTTTGAGGAGTGCCCTGACGACGCTGTTCCACAGGCCGGCCGTGTAGCCGTTGGCTTCTCTCAGTCGACGTTCGAAGCTCTGCAGCGTTTCGAACATCACCGGACGCACACGTATAGGCAATGGAGTCAGGCCTTCATGCAGCACGCGACATCACCTTCTTCGCTTTCGCTTCGTTCTTTCGAGTTCGTTGGTAGGCACGCTCACTCACAAGGTCGCCTCGAACGGTCTCCAGGTGCTGCTCGGTGATGAACTCATTGCCGGGATCCCCGGTCGCGATGAGATCGAGTGCAACGGTGGTGAGCAACCGGGACAGAGTGCCGATTGAACCGCTGGTGCGATCCCAGAGGTAGTCCGCGAGAAGGAGTAGCGACCTGGGCTCTTGAGCGAGCAATCCCAGTTGTTGTTCGAAGGCGTATACGATGCCACCCCAAAGACGACGCTCCTCTTCGGTGTCGACCTCGAAATGGTCAAGAGCAACGAAGCTGCTGCGACCCGCGAACTGGTCCCCCAGCCCCTTGTTGGAACGGAGCTTGTCCTCGAGATTGAATCCGACGTAGAGCGGAACTGCCGGAACGGCGTTCATGAGGTTCTTCGTGGCCTGTTGGGTCTCGGAATGCCCGTGACTGTCGAATGCCATGTTCTGCATCTCATCGATGACGATGAGCGACGTTCGGCCTTCCACCAAATGGTGAATCGCGAGTTCGGTTCGCTCCTCTGCGGTCATACGCGAGGTGTAGGGCACCCCCAGGAAGCTGAGGAAGCACCCCATGAGGTTCTTGGGCGAGCACGAATCAGGCACCTCGACGTAGACGACGGGCGAGTGCCCGAGTTCCTTCCAGGTGGGGTGCTCGCGTGCATGACTCTGGAGGCCTTCGGAAAGGGCGTACGTCGCGGCCGTTGTCTTCCCGGTGGTTGGCTTGCCACTCAAGATGACTCCTCTGCGACCGACCGGAAGGTCCTTGAACATCGCTGCGCGCCTGACTTCGAGCAGGACATCTTTGAGGCCGGGCGTCATGATGTCTGTGTTGCTACGGATGCGGTTGACTCGGCGGGCATCGAACGCCGTTCGGGCACGCACTCCAAGCGCGTTGTACGCTGACAGCGTCAGGTGCTCGGGGACCGGAGTCTTGCGCGCCTCGAGGAACGGCAGGAGATTTCTCTCCCGGTTGAGATGGCCGCCGGGTACGGGGCCAGGTGTGACCTTCATTTTCATCCTTTCGTGGGCAGGCCGGTCAAGCGAAGGGGACTTCGTCGAAGTTGAGGTAATCGCTGATGGCATCTCGGCGATCCCGATGCGAGGTCAGCTGACTCTGCGCGCGCTGCGCTTTGCGGGTCGCGACCTTGGCGTCCGCAACCTCCTGCTCGCGCCGCGTCCGTTCACTCACCGCGGCCGACTTCCGCATCCGGAGGGCGAGGTCATGTGCGTCTTCGTTGGTGAACCGTTTCGTGGACTTCGCCACGTGCTTCGCTTTCGTCAGCATCTGTCGCTCGTTCGGTCTGAGGAGACCTCCGTCCTCGACCCACTCGCAGGTGATCCACTCCCCGTCGAAGGACGAACGGACCCACACCTGCGAGGGATCGTTGCGGTCGTAGTGGACGGCTACCTCGATGCTGTTGTCGTTCTCGTCCTTCTGCAGGCGCATCGGCGCGAGGTGGGGGCTGTTGTACTTGCGGTAGTCGATGAGAATCCCGTCCGCCTGGACCGTACGCATCACCCGCGGCATCATCGCGATGTAGTCCTCTTCGCCAAGCGGGATTGTGAAGTGCCCGGTGAACTCAAGGGATGCGGCGTACATCGAGTTCGGCGAGTGCATCAGCTTCGGCTCGAACGGGTCCGACAGGCCCTCGTGAGCTCTGTTCTGCCACACGATCCCAAGCCATTCGTCGAAAAGTTCGATGACCGTGCGAAGTTCGAGAACAGCCTCCATCTCCGGCCGCACGCCACGCTCTGCCTTACTCCCTCCCACATAGCCGGGGAGGTGGCGCGTGAAGAGCTTCTTGATGGTGTCGAAGTGCTTCTCCACGTGAGGCTTGCCCGTGGGTGTCCTCGGAGGCGTCTCGGTGAGATGGATACCGTACCTGCTGCAAGTCGCCTGTACGACGATGCCGCGGAAGTCTTGCCCGTTGTCGGTGAGGATTCGCCGAGGAAAGATGTACGGTCGGAACGTGTCGTAGTTGTGCTTCCGCCCCCTGACGTGGGCAGCCCACGGCATCTCGGGAAGCTCCAGCTCGGCGTACTGCTTACTCCAGGGACGAAGCGCGTGTGGCACGAGAGTGCGAGCGATGAGCCATGCGTGGTCGTCCGACCTTGCTGGGCCATCGGTGAAGTGAAACCCGATGATGCTCCGCGTGCGCTTGTCCATCAGGGTTGTGAGCCATGGTCGGACGATCCGCCCATCAGGCATCAGCACAAACGCATCGAAGCGAGTCGAATCCGTCTGACATTCGTCGCCCGGCGCTGTCACCGCGCGCTTACGGAATGTGTGCTTCGGCACGAGCGCGGCAGTCTGCCGTTGCTGGGCGGACTTCGTCGGGTTCTGGTCACCGGACAGCATCTTGACGTAGCGTTCAATGGTCGAGATCGACGGGGTTGCCGGGCGGTCGTTGGGGTGCGGGAACTCTTCCTCGAGCAGATCCTTCAATTCGGCGCGGATGACCGCGTACGACGTTTGGGAACGGCCCTCAAAGGACTTGAGGACTCTCCGCAGCTGCGCGACGACGTCCTCGTCAGCGCGCGTGAACGGTGCTTCCTTCCGTCCGCGCTTGCGCTTGTCGCCGAGTCCGGCGACGCCGTCCTTGCGAAACTGTGACAGCCGGCGTTGGAGTGTGCGCAGCGGGATCGGCATTCCGAAGACCTCCTCAAGCTCCGTCATCTTGCTTTCGAGCCGCCAGCTCATGGGCAGCCGCGTTTCGTACTGAGCTCGAGGCTCGGTTCCGACCGCCGGCGTTCCATCGACCAGTTCTCGAAGATGAGGAATGAGGAGTCGAGTGTCGGCATCGAGGTCGTCGATGACGTCGGCGACAGCCCTTGCTCTCTCCCGTGCCTCGCGTTTCGCTTTCCGCTTGTCGGACTCGGTCTCGTGAACGACTTCGAGCTGTTGCCCGGGAGCCAGCATCCTGAATAGCTCGACGTAATGCAGGAGCGCGGTCTCGTCAGTGAGCTCGTTTCTTAACTTGAGGAGGATTCCCTGGCAACCGATGAGCGTATAGGTCCCGTCAATGAGTTCGATGGTCTGGCCGATGATGTAGTCGCGTCTGCGGGGCATGATTGTCCTTTCAATCAGGCGACGTGGAGTCGTGTGTTGTCGGTGAACGGAGCGTGGATGTCGAAACGGATGGCGCGCTGCCACATCAGATGGAAGACAGCCGGAAGGTACTCTCCCGGCTTGTCGGTACGAAGGCTGTTTCGTAGAGCGCCGAACGTCTTGTGCTTGGTCGCGAGACTGAGGATCCGAGAGCGTGTAGACGCGTCCGGTTCGTATCTCGGGTGGTGATAGCGGCACATCATCTCCAGACTCCATCGAGTGATGTCGGTGAACATGTCGAACAGTTCGAATCGCCAACCGACGCGCTCGCAGAGAAGGCGCGTCAACTCGAACTTCAGTGCGTCGGTTTCGCTCGTGCGCGCGGAGTCATGGACGTCCACAAGGATGGCCTCGCCGAATGCCGTGCGAATGAGGAAGTCGGGGGTGTGGAACAGCCCGTTGGGAAAGGTGAGAAGCATCGGCTGCGCCACTGCCTCGATGATGTCGAGTTCGTGGTCCAACAGCATCAGTGCGGTGAACTCACTCATCGATTCATGTCGGACCATCGACTGTGATCCAGCACACCAGTAGTACCCCTGCGAGGCTCGCTGACCATCCCACTTCATGAGGGGCCGCGCCGGATCCACGGGCGTGACCTTCTCTACCGACGTGCGGTTCAGCGCGCGAACCGCATGAACGCGTCCTTTCGCGTCCTTCCACTCGATCCTGTCCACCTTCAGCGGAGATGACTTCCGGATCGCTGCACGTCGCGTCCTCGGACGTCTGGGGGTCGGGAGAGTCACGCTCTCCTGTGATTTCTCCACGGTCACACTTCTCGTTTCCATGCCTACTCCTTCCTGCCAAGTTGCGATTGAGCGTACCGAGATAAAATCCCGTATGCACGCATTTCGACCGTATCAGCGTGTCGTCATGGCTGGCACGGCCGCGCCGAGCCGCGACGAGTGGGACGGCCGATACCCCGAGCGCGCCACCCGTCAGGCGCGACCGGCGTCAATGTCGGGGTCGCGGGTACTGTGTTGGACATGTCTACTCCGCGTTACACGCCGCGAAACTTCGTTCTTCCGCCCAGAGATTTCGGGCGCCGTTGGATATCCGAATGGAGGGCTCCAGACCCTTCGTGGACTCCGAAGGAGATCGCGCAACTCGAAGCGGCTCAAATACAGCACCGCATCGCTTACGGGATTCTTGAGATCTACTTGCCGACTACGAATGCGCGCACCATCACGGGACTGGCGTCGCAGCTTGGCATGAGCTACGACCGGCTTCAACGCATGCTCAATGGACAGGTAGTGATGCAGCTTGAAGACATCGGCCTGTTGCGCAGTCTTGACGGAGTGGACATTGACTCTTTGATAACGAACAGAGGTGAGCTTCCACGCCACGACGTCCAGTCGGCTTAGCCAGTCACGACGAGCGGAAACCCCGCTCGATCTTCGAAAATCTCGGTGTGTCATATGCGGACCGTAGTCCGCATCGTGTATATGCGCAACAGAATTCTCTGAACCCCGACATCAATGAGTCGGTCCACGGCGGCCGCGCACGCATGCCCCGAGCGAAAGCCGTCCGCACGTCCGGCGAGCTCGCTTTCGGCACTTGACGAGTGCGGACCACGTTCCGCATACTCGTGCAAGCGAGTGGTTTCACGAAGACCGAAGGGACGACGCCCGCCGTGCACAGCGTCGCGGCCAGTTGTCTCTCTGCGAGTCGTCGACCGCGAAACGACCTCGCCTTCTTCGCTGATGGAGTAGAGCTGATGAGCATGAACGAACCACCCCCCTGGGGAGCCGTCGCCGGTCTTTGCCCCATGCAAGCGTCAGGTGCCCCGGACCTCGGGCACCAGGTCGGCGAGGTTGCAGCGCCGCTCGGGCTTGGCACGACGCACTCCGTCCGCGCCAAGATTCACGACGTATTTTGCTGTTGTGTCGCCATCCCATGGAAGGGCCGCGGTGGGATCAGCCGGGTTCAGGGAATCGAACGCAGTCTCCAGGTGGTCCCCACGTTCCTTGAGCGCTCGCAGACAGCGAGAGCACGATGAAAGGCCTGGATCACGCTTCCGTAATCGTGCTGCCCGACCAGCGTGTGGCAGTCTGCGGAGACTGGCACGGCAATGGGGGTTGGGCTCGAATGCTCGGGCGAGCACTGCCGCATCTTGCCCCTGATGTGACGACGATCCTGCACCTCGGGGACTACTGGATGAACGGCTACGAGGTCGATGAGGCGTTCGCCGACACCGGCATCGAACGAATCCTGGTCACCCTCGGGAACCACGAGCCGTACGGGAAGCTGATCCCTCTCCTCAACGAACGCCCCGGGTCCGCTGTGCGCGTATCGCACCTGACCTGGATCCTCCCGCGACCAGCACGCCTCACCGTCGGCGGGCGCAACGTCCTTTCGCTCGGTGGAGCATCATCCGTGGACCGACAGTCTCGCATCGAAGGCCTAACCTGGTGGCCAGACGAGGCCATAACCGATGAGCACGTCGCAGCGGCTATCGCCGGAGGACCCGCAGACCTGATGCTCACGCACGAGTCTCCGGCAAGGACCCCGGTACGCCCTGTTCAGAAGATTCTCCGCACGAACCCGGGCTGGTTCACGAAGGCGGCGCTCGAGGCATCTGCGGCGTCACGCGCGCGGGTCGGTCAGGTGTGGGATGCCGTGCGCCCCGAGCTCCTCGCGCATGGGCACATGCACATCGCGGCAGGCGGGAAGACCGAGGACGGCCGGCGTGTCGCGAGTCTCGGGCGAGAGGGTCACGAGGGGAACCTGGGATTCCTTGATATGCAGAACCTGCGGATGGCGACCCCGAGCCTGGCGATAATCCGCGGGATGGCGAGCGAGGATGGGCCTCGGTGGACTCGGGAGCAGCGGATGAAGAGCGTCGCGGAGTCCTTGCACTCGGGAGTTCTGGACGGACTCAAACCCACCCCCCAAGCACTTCGTGATGCCCAGGACTACATCGACGGAATCCGCAGTCTCGAGGAGATCATCGAAGACGTCCGTCGCCGCTACACCCGGGACCCCGAGGAGGAGGAGTGACCGAGGACGAACCGAACCCCTGGGCGGAGATCGTCGGCCCCTGCCACACGGTGACGAGCATGGCCCGCACGCTCGGGTGGACGGAGGCCGAGGTCATGGTGGCCGGGGACGATCTACGTCTCCTCAGGTTGCGCACCGAAGACGACATCTTCCTCTTCCCGGCGTTTCAGTTGCACGACGGCAAGGTGGTCGCCGGGCTGCGGGAGGTTCTCCTCGTTCTTCAGACCGGCGTGAACGATTCCTGGACGTGGGCGCAGTGGTTGAACGTCGCGTTGCCCGAAGTGGATCCACCCCGCAACATCACGCGGCTCACCGAAGGACGCCTCGAGGAGGCGCTACGAGATGCGCGTCACGACGCCTGGTCATGGAGTTCATGAGGACGCGGGCACTCTTCTGAGATCATTCGGCGTCGAAGGGCTCAACGCCGCTACCCCACACCCAGCAACGGAAGACGTGATCCCCCGCTTTGAACCCGATTCCCGCTGCTCGAGAGGTCGAGCGCAGCAGGACCGCGTCGACGCGGATCGCTTCGGGTCCAAACCGGACCCATGCGGTGGCCTTCGGTGTGGTCGGGGGTAGATCGCCAGCGGGTGTCGGTGGAGAGCCAGCTCGCGGTCGGTGAGCGACTGCAGCGGGCCCGCGCGGGATCCTTCAAGGACGGACGAGTGCTGCGCGTAGCGGTCGTAGAGCGGGGCTAGTCGCTTGCTGGTTCCCATGAGCCGGCGATCCTTCCTCCGGCCGAACGCTCCACAGCATATGAGCTGCCTCAGACGTCTCTGACTCGGCCCTGCGGAGGTGACGATGGTTCGTTTCGCCCTGACACACTCAAAGGGAGGGCGTGACGCTGCGGGCCGCGGTCAGGTGCGGCATTGCTCGCGGACGCCGACCGGCTCTCGCACTCACCGCCCAGCGATGCGGTCGGAGCTCTGGATGCCGCCGCCTTCATTGCCCAGCAGATCTCCGCAGCTGACCGTCCTGGACTCGACGGGCACCGTAGTGACCACGCTTGACGCCCTCCCCAAGCACGACGGCGTCGACCAGCGCTCGTTCCACTGCTTGTCGAACTTCCCGCTGAGCGTCGTGCCGCCGTCCTGGTTCCCTAGCGGCGGGATGCCGAACGTTGCGTTCAGCGCGCCGCGTTAACGTCCCCGTCGCCTCGTACGATCTGACAATCGCGTCCACCGCATCGGCTGACGCGCACGCCCCCTGTGAGCGACTAGATCGGATTCAGATTGACCCGTTGCCGCTTCTTCCCGCTACAACCAAGGTGAACAGGGACCACTCGCATGGGAGCACGCGGGAGCGCACCTTGATGTAAGCGTCGCGCTCGCGCAGCAGGAAGGAAACGGTGAACCCGCGAACAGGTTTCCCCGGCACCAGCGGGGCTGCCGCTACCGCAAGTACTCGGCAGCCAGGGTCCTCGTGATCTGCTCTGCACGCACGGAGAGCGCCTCGAGCTTGTCGGCAGGCATGCTGGCGAAGTTCGTTGGATAGTGGGCGATGCTCTCCCGCGTAACCAGGTCAGCGATGGGCGGCAGCTTTCGGTCGTTCGTGCCCAGGTATACGTGCAGCATCCCGTTGAGCTCCGCGGCGTGGTGGTGGAGACGGCTACGCGTCCCGTCTTGCGCCCGGCCGTGGGCGATGCCAAACGTTTGTGCCGCCCGGCCCGGGAGATAGCTGGCTGGGCTGCGACGGTACTGCCCACGCCCGGAGTCGACGACGATGATGGTGTCCAGGTCGTAAACGTGCTCGGTGTGATCCGACGAGCGGCCGGGCAACAGTGGCGTCACGCCCAGGTTGTCGTAGACCCCTCCGTCCGTGAGGGCGAGCTTTGTCCGGGTCTTCTTACCATCGCGGCCTTCGATCTCATAGTGCCGGACCAGCGCCGGTAGCAAAAGCGGGAACGCCGCAGACGCGGCCGCCGCATCCGCCACCGTGACTTCGTCGGTGATGCGGCCCAACGACCAGCTAGAACTCACCCTGCTGCCGAATCGCACCGCCTGTCCGCGGCTGAGGTCCGTTGCCGTGATGACGGTGTCGAGGTCGGTACGGTTGACCGCGTTCATCGGAACGTCGAGCCCCCGTCCGCGCAGCGCCCTGGCCAGTGCCTCCGTCCTCGAAAAGGCACGAGGCCTTCCCCGCCACGCACCTTCCACCGACGCCGCTGTCGAGCGTGCAATGGCGGCAGGATTGAACGCGCGTCGCACGAGCTCGGCCTGCAGACCCTTCCGAAGAAGTTGACGAACGTTCAAATCGAACGCGTCAAAGCCACGCGGCCCATACGCCCACATCGCAGCGAGCACGCTCCCACCGCTGATCCCGGACACCACCCGCACGGAGCTCAGCAAGTCCTGGTCGTGGAGCGCGCGCATCGCACCGAGCCCGAAAGCCATCGCCCGGAAACCTCCACCAGATAGCGCAAGTCCGATCCGTCTCGACGTGGCAGTCACGATTTTGCTCCAGGAACTGAGTGGAATCCCGGTGGATAGGCGAAGCCCCCAGCAAAGGCTCTATCCGCACCGCGAGAACCAGCGCCGAACATCATCGGCATCTCCGGGTATTGTCCGCTGAGCGTGGAGAGGCGCGCGTATATCGACGGCTCCACGTCATCGTCGAGCCACCGTTCCCAGGACTGACCTCCGAGGATGACCATGAGGGCTTTCTTGCCGACGCGCTCCCGATTGACCAGGCGCCACATCCCCTCGTCGTCCGTGATGGACGGGTGCGCGACACCGTGCGGGTGCGAGTGCCAGAGCCCAACGAAACTCTGTCGGTTGTGCGTTGCCTCGCGGCGGTGGTCAACCAGCTCCTGGGTGCCGACCGTCCCGTGGTCGAAGAACTTGGCCGACAGAGTGCTGTCAGGCGGCGGGCCGAACGCACGGTCGACGTGAAGGATGAGGCACGCGTCATCGAACGCTCCGAGCATCATCCCGCCGGTCTCGACGCGCCGGCCTCGAAGCCGCCGCCCACGACGGGCTTCTGTGCGCATGTCAGCGAGGGCATGCCGAGACATCCGAATCTCGTAAGCTCCGGAGTTACTATCCGGCAGGATCAGATCCGACGCCCACGTCCGCATGTCCACAGCCGGTCTCGTTCGGCTCGAGCGGCGCACGAGTACAGCTGACATCTCATCGGAGTGCTCCGCGAGTGCTGCGAGGGCCTCGTTCAGGAGCATGCCGGCGAGTACGCTGACGTCAGCGTGCGATCCGACGAACGTCGGTGACGAGCACCCGGGCTCGGGGAAGAAGAGCGCGGTGCGCGGCTCGCGCGGGAAGAAGTCGTCGGCGATGTCGTCGAGGCTGGGCGAGGCGAGAGCCTCGATGGCAACCCGGCGAAGGATGTCTACCGGCCCACCCGAAACACCTCGCGTGGCCACCGTTCCGATCCCGTTCTTCGCGTCGTGACCAATCATCACACTGAGCAGGTTCGGCCACTGCTCGCGGCGGAGCATGCGGTGGCGTTCAATCGCGTGACGTACTCCCACCTCAGCTGTTGCGTCGATGACCAGGTCGACATCAGGTTGCTGAGCCGTCGCGGAGAACAGGCTGGTCACGACGTCGCCGACGAGCGGTTGCACGATCAGGTCTCCCCGAATCCCGCTCAAGCGTTCAGCGAGCACCTGTGCCTTGAATCGACCGATGTCCGCATCCGCGTACGGCTGCCGACTGAGAATCCCCGGGTTTACGCGACCATTGTCGGCCACCGTCAGTTCGCTCACTCCGGCCCGCACGCAGTGTTCAGCGATGGGCGCCCCCAGGGCTCCTGACCCGAGGACGAGCACGCGTTTGCCGCGAAGGATCGCTGAGTCCGATTCGCCGTCGCGGGCACGGGTGACCTCGGAGCGTCCCTCCCACACGCGCATCCAGGCGACCTTCGAATGCTCGACCCAGAGACGTCCGAGCTCGTACATCTCCTCTCGCTTGTCTTTCATGACGCCGAAGTCCCCGGCTGTGAGGAGGTCTGCGACTTTCCCCCCGGTATCATCGAGCCTCCATGCACTGAGGTGAGCGAGAAGCGCCTCATCGATTCGACGTGCTGGCGTCCCGACGATGACGATGGCCGGCAGTTGTCCGCTACGCGACAGCTTTTCCTCGATGACGCGGTTTACAAGTCGCACTCTCGAGAGCTCGTGGAGGAGGTCCTCTCGGCCGACTCCGCTGAGTTCAAGAGCGTCGACGAGCGGCTGCGCTCTGTTGGGGAACTCGAACGCGATCTGGTCGGAGATCAGCGTCGTAGTTGCCAGGAAGAAGACATCACCATCCGCGTCGAGTGGCGCGAAGTCGTCATCCAAGATCCGATTAAGTGCTTCCAACCACGTGAGCCACTCGACCACCTCGCTGCGATGAGCCCGCATCACACACCACGCGTACAGGATCTGGGTGCGTTGCGCCTGGTTGTCGGGCGCCCAGGGCACGAGGTGTCCGAGGTTGGGCCTGACCAGAAGGTGGCCGGCGGACGCGGTGGGATAGACGGCAGGCGGATGGAGAGGCTGCCCCTCTGGATCCAGCGTTCCTGCGGCGGCGTTCTCTAACCAGCTCGTCAGCCGATCCAGGAAACCGCGGAGACCATCTCCGGGGTTCCATTCCACGGACGGTGCCGCATAGAGGCACAGGTGCCTTCCCCACTGCACGTGTGCTGTTCCCGCCCAACGCCTGTGCCTTGACGAGATACTCGGCGCTGCGAACGGGAAGGCCTCGGGGACCGTGATCGTGAATCGCTCGCGCGCACGTACCTGAATGCCTCCACGTGCGTGCATGATGCCTCGGGTGTCGAGAGAGACGTCAAGGTAGGTCCACCCGTCCTTCTCTGAGGTGGACAGCAGCTGAATAGGCCCGTCGGGGGTTGAGAGCGCCTCAATCTGTCCGACTGCGAGCTCGTTCACTGACCGAAACCGACCGCAGTCTCCGGCGCGTCTTCTCCCCCACGGTCCTGAGCCGTTGCCGCACGCACCTGCTCAGGACCCGAGGCGGCCGCAGCCGTGGCCCCGAAGGCTGCAACGGCTCCTGCGAGGATGCTTGCGCGCGCGAGCACTGTTGCCAGTCGCGAACCCGAGTGGGCGAAAGCGGCCTCCTTGGAAAGATTTGCGGATGCGGCCAGCTCGACTGTCTCATCGCGCACGATGCCGGCTCCGGAGGCGGAGACGCCGAAGACGATGGGTGACGGCTGATTAACGTCGAGCCACTCCATGGTCACCAGGAACTCGTCCGCAATCTCGCGATACCTGTCCGCCGCCATCTTGTGCGGAGGATTGGCCCCGTCACTATCTGCGTCCGGCACGATGTGGCTGCTGGACACGATAGCGGCGCCATCGCGCTGGTGCTCCACGAACTTATCGAGCACATCGTCGAGAAGCTGCTCGGTGCCATCAACCGACTTCAGGTACATCACTTTTTTCGAGCAGTGGTGAGGAGCAAGCAGAAGGTCCCACTGCAGCTTCTCCGTGCGTTCGTGCTCCTCGCTGTAGCTCATGATCTTCATGATGGTGTCGTGAGCGAGGTCACCGAAAAGCAAGAGTTTCCCATCGACTCCGGACTCGTCGCGGAGCGTCACCTGCATCGCGAGGGACGTCTCGTTGCGTGCCGCTGCCGCATCTGCCGCGAAGGGAGCATGAATGAAAGCCTCGAAGACATCACTGCAGTCGACGCCGTCCAGTGCAGTGACAGGCTTGCCGGGCCCGCTCTTGAACTCCGCAGGAAGCTCGTTGTACGCGTGCTTGTCGTGGTCCGTGTCGTAGCCGAAAACAATGATCCTGTTACCGCTCTCAGGCGTCTTACCGTTCGCAACGTCCGACAGAACCGCAGCAACCCGCCGCTCCGCCTCCTCCTGAAATGCTCGCGCGTCCTCGCACAAGTCATCCTCTGCACCGTCGAGGTACTCACGCCACAACCGAGGGGTTGCCCATAGTTCGCCGATGGTGACCTTCTCTAGCAGATCCGCGAATCCGAGGCAGTGGTCCTTATCTGCGTGCGTGAGCGCGAACACAGCCAGATATGGGCGGCCGTCTCGGATGGGCAGGCTCGCGGCGAGTTCATCGACGACCGGCCGCTCCGGAGAGCTTTCCGAGTCAGCTTTCGCCATGTCATGCAGGTCGATCTGCATGACGAGTTCTTCGCTGATGACGAGTGTGGTGCTGTCACCGGTGCCGACGGGCCAGAAGACAGCGCCTCGTGTGGGCAGTGCATCGGTCATTACTTGTTCCTCCTTCTGAGTTACAGCCAGTTCAAGAACGGCTTGCCGCGGAGGATCTGTCATTGTCGTGAGCCCGCGTTCCCCAGAACACGAGCCCCTGCCCCCAGGCCGGCAGACCCGCCAATACAACTGTCCGCCTGACTGCAAACTGCAGCTTTGTTCAGTGTACGAGCGGCCACCGACATTGGCAGCGGTCCCCTCTCCAGCGTCGCGATGAGGAACTGTAGCGAGCGGCGCAGAGCGAGCCTGCTCGGCCCAGTTCAACGACCTCATTGGTGATCTGCTTGTATGTCAGAAGTCGAAGCACAGAACCGGGGGGACCAGTCGTGTGGCAGGGGTCTTATGAATTGACGCTCAACCAGTGGGGCGTGGGACACGGCGGCTTCCATTCACAATCGCTTTTCTTCCGGAGGCACCTGCGCGCACCGACGAGACCCTTGGGCGCGGGCTCGATGCTTCGGCTAATCTACGATTGCGGGTCGGGCAGGGGCGTAAGCCCCAAGCCGGCTTTTGCAGACGCGGTCGTGAGGATGCTCGGGGATATCCCTGAAGGTTCGACCATCGACCTTCTCGTCATCTCGCATTTCGACCGCGACCATGTAAATGGGCTCGACCATCTTGCCGCTGAACTGAAGAAGCGGCACATTGGAGTCTCCCGGGTGTGGGCGCCGGTGCTGTCGAAGCTTGAAGCGCTCTACGCCATGACATCGTCTGACGACACGGGCGGCGCATCAGGGACATACGGCAGCCTGCTCCTTGATCCCGCTGGACGCCTCACCGATCTGTTTGCGGGTGCCGAGGTGTCAATGATTCGCGCAGACGGGGAGCCCATCCCCCTCCCTCCGACCAGTCGGGATCCAGCCGATGCTGAGGAGGACCTCGACGGTGACGAGGTGCTCCTCGAACCTGCACCGACGGGGAGGGGCTTGGTCGCCCGACGAGGTGGTGCCGCTAAGCGCGAGGTACTGTGGGAATTTCAGCCGTACGTCATCCCCTCTGTCCTCGAGGGCGCGTCCAAGGTCAAGGCGACGGTGAGACGCGTGACGGGGAAGGGAGTCGCGGATTGCACCATCGACGAGCTTGTGGCCCTCGCCGGCGACGCGATGCTGCGAAAAGACTTCCACGATGCCGTGCTGGCGCATCACCGAGGCCTCTCCCGGACGACGCGACAATCAAGCGCTCGAACCGGCTCCAATCTCTCCTCCCTCTGCGTGTACTCGGGCCCGGCTTCGCCGTACGAATGGTGTCACTTCCGAAACGGGTGGCTACCGCTGGCGGTCACCCCGACCGCCATCCCAATAGCGCCGGCTTGGCTCGGCACCGGCGACGCAGGCCTACTTCGTCCTCAAGACGTTGATGGTCTCCGCGTCGCTCTCACGACTCACAGGCTCGATAGGGTCGGCATCACGTCTGCGCCACACCACGGCTCGCGACTGGACTCGTCGGCTCCGTTCTGGGACTCATTGCCGAACGTGAGACGCGTAACTATTCAGGCACACAATACGCACGGCGGCACGGGCAACGCCCATCCTCACTCGCACGTGCTGTCAGAGCTCTCGGGACGGAACCTTGAAGTTCACATCTGCACGGATCAGAACGACTTCTGCTGGAGAGATAAGCGCATCCGTTAGCACTGACGCTCCGCGTCGCAGCCCTCGCCCGACGCGGGAGAGCGAAACGCCCTTCCATCTAAGAGATCCCCAAGGGTGATTTGACTGGCCGAGCGAGACAGTGTCGACGCGCTGCGGATTTCGGACGGTCCGTTCGTTTCGGAGCATCGCCCAGCTGCCCCAAGGCGTTCCGGACGTCCGACACCGGCTCTCTTTACCCTCGACGAACAGCTTCGCTCGATGCGATGATCTGATCGTGGATTATCCCGAGGGCTTCAGCAGCATCAACGCAACGCTATGCATCAGACACGTCACCGACGACGTGTTGCGGGAGCGCCTCCTGCCTGATGTAGACGGGTTCGAGTGCAGCTTTTGCGGTTTAGTGAAACCCGCTGCTGAAACACCGTTCGCGGTTTCGATGGACCTCCTCGGCGAGTACGTCTGGGAAGCGGCATCGTGGATGTACTCGGACCCCGGCTATATCGAGTACTACGACGGCGAACCATGGTCCACTGAGGGCTTAGTCGAGAACAGCGAAGTCATGTACGACATCGCCGGCGACGCCTTGGAAGAGGTCGTCGTAGACGACGTGCTCCTCGCCCTGACGAACGCCATTAACGACCGCGAATATTGGAGCTACAACGACCACGACTACAGATTCTCGCTCTCTTGGACCGCCTTCCAGGAAACCGTGAAGACACAGTCGAGATTCGTCTTCATCGGGACGTCCGCCAGACCGGGCCATGAGGACGAGCCGCCAGCACGCCTCGCCAAGTTTCTCAACGCGTTGCTCACCTATGTCGAGTCCGAATTACTCGTTGATGTTCCTCGGGGAACCAAGTTGTACCGCGGGCGCATGGTGGATGAACTTGATAACCATCGTGTAGCCATCGCCGCGGAGCCCAGTACGCGACTTGGCCCGGCTCCCTCGGAGAAAGCGGAGGCGGGACGCCTCAACAGCAAGGGCATCAGCTTGTTTTACGCTGCCGACGACGTCGACACCGCAGTTGGCGAAATCGCGCTCCACTCGCCATACGACGTGGCGATCATGGGTGGATTCGTGACGCAGCGCCACCTGAAGGTCCTCGATTTCACCCGAAGTCTCACAACGCTCCCAAGCATCTTTGCGACCGATGAGGAGAGCCGAAACCGTTGGCTGTTCTCGCGGTTCGCGGAGCGATTCACGAAGCACATCACGGCACCCGTGCTCCTCGACGGAAGACAGCTGGTTGACTACGCACCGACTCAGGTCGTGGCGGAGTACCTGCGATACGTCCCAGAAACTCGCATCGACGGCATTGCCTGGCCCTCTCACGTCGGTGCAGGGAACGGGAAGAACGTTGCATTGTTCATTGGCCCGGGTCCTGAGTTCCGAACGGATCCGCCCACCGAAACAGAGAAACGGCGTGCTTCCAAGGAGCCCGCGTTGACGCTTTCAAGAGACGACGTCACCGAGCATCGAGTGAAGCGCCGTGTCAAGGTCAAGAGACTCGAGAAGCCGGAGCCCTGGGAGGACGAAGCCCCGATGCACATGGACTTCTGACCCATCCGCGTCAGGTCAGATTCCACCGTCAGACGTAACCGTCTTGGACTCTACGCGCCACATCAGCAGCGGACCGTCTGACCACTCTCCCGAGCTCGACCCCCGCCAGGGTCCTGGAGCTGGCCAACTCGACAGACCGAAGATCGTCCGGATGCTATCGCGACAGCCGGAACCGGAGACATTCAGTAACTTGTACCCCCAAAGTGCTGCGGGTCCCTCCGCGTCGAACACCTGCGATCAAACCGTCCCGTCTACCGCGGGTTGACATTATCTTCGAGTCGCTCCGAGCAGATCAACGACGCCTACGTTTCGGCATCGTGAAGAGGTAAGCCGCTTCCCGGCGCTGGCTCAAGTACTCCCCGATAACAGGGCTGAGACCGCTGGCGAGCCCAAGCGCCGCGCCGACGACGCCCGACACTCCCCCCGCCGCCCCCACGACCATTCCAAGCCCACCGGCGGCCGCAGGCGCAACAACACTGAAATTACGATACGTGGCCATTCGCTTCGCTAGAGTCCGGGACGACCGCTCGATATCGGACGCCAGGGCCTGCACTGCGGAGACCTCAGAGCCAAAATCCTGTGCTGCTGTCATCGCCGCCCGCACTTGCGCCCGGAGATCCTCCACGGCATCTTCCATAGACAACATCTTTGCCAGATCCCTGGCTCGCACATCCCGTAGCGCCGGTACATCAGCCCAGAGAGTGGCGTTTGACCCTCCTGAACCTCGACCACGGCGCTGAAGGATTCGCGCCTCGAATGGAGAGGCCGCGACGTACTCAGCTCCAAGAACATCCGACACCGCGAGTCTGCGCTCGGTTCGCTGCACGTAGTTGGCGACCGCACCGTCAGTGACTTGACTGATCCAGGGCGAATAATCGAACGTGGGGTCATACCTTCCGAGCGTCCTGAACTCGAAAGTTCCCGACTCCGGATCGGTCCGGCTCGGGTCGATGCGCCCATGAAACCACATGCCACTATTTCGCTCAAGGTCGTCTATGGCATTCACAAAGAGAACGTCACGGGCGGTTGGACCTTCGACGACGAGTTGCGACCTCACCCACTGAACGAGTTCGGTGTTCGCTAGAGTCGCTCGCGTATCCTCCTCGATCTGCATGACTCCAGTGGTCTGTGCTACGCCGTCCGGCATGGGCAAGGCATAGCCCGCGCGTATCAGATGCTGATACTGCAACTCTCGAGTGGCTTCGGCGCGAATCCTTCGATTCGTCGACGACCCGCTCAGCGCCTGCAACAATTTGTCCGGGTAGAGCACGTGATCTGCGAGGAGCATGGTCCTTTCGATGAGCTTGTTGGGCGCGAGCTCTTCGTTCCATAGGATCGTTCGACGAGGGACGATCTGACGAAGACCAGCGGATGTCTTCCATGCCTCAACCGCAAACTCGGCAATCGCCTCGACGATGTTGTCCTTTGCGGACTCCGAGTTGTCCGGTAACGAAGAAAGCTCGCGAAGCAATGCCACCCGGATTCGACCCAATTCGGCCGCATCCGAAGGCTCTTCTGCTGACGTCGAAGCTGCGACCGCGCGCTCGAACGCGGTCGAGGTCAATTGGCGAGCAGCGGGCTCGGGGGATGGCATCGTGATGGGCGTTCCCTGAGGCAACATCTCACCAAGAGCGGAACGAGCGAGACGAACATCGGGACTCAGACTTATGAAGTCCCCAGTGTCTGGGGGCACAGGTGCGCCGGCAGGACTACGAGGGGTAGCAAACCGCTTGTGACAGAGTCGATAGGTCTTCCCCGAGCCACACCAACACGGGTCCTGACGGTCAAACGGCGCAAGCGGATTCACTCCGACAGGGTATCGACGAACAACTGCTTCTCCGCGCTGACCTGCACACATCCTCGCTAGAACGCAGTCACTTTGCGCGAGGCGGGCCTCAGTTTCTCAGCAATGGCGCTGATAAGTGGGGTGCGACGTCGAAGCCCCTTCCCTACATCCGCGTCATTGGGCGCCATACGTCGCGAAAACGACCGTTTATGACACAATCGCGTGTCTCCGGCGATTCGACTCGAATCTGCGCGTCGACGACCTCGGCCCCGGCGACGACGTTGCGTTCGCTCTGCTTCAGCAATCGCACCGGCGAAGACCCTCTCATCGCGTGGCGAAAGAGTGGTGGTCATGGCGCGCGAGGCGCCAGTCCACAGAGAAACTCATTGATTCGTTGCGATACTTCGGGTTGGGCAAGGATGACCAACCGCTTTGACTAGACGCGGTTTGGACGCGCTACCACCCGCCGACTGTCTTCTTCAGCGAGCACGCAAACGCACCCGTCAATCGCTCCGTTCGAACGAATTTCCTTGCGACGCGATACAAGATCGGCGCGACGGGGCCACGGTTGAGCAGCGACCAAGCGACACAGCGACACAGCGACACAGCGACACAGCGACACAGCGACACAGCGACACAGCGACACATCGTCGCAGCTCCGGATTAGGGAAGCTCCGCCGCCTTCCTTCGAGTAGAACTGAGTCTTGACCACCCGGCGACTTTCAAACGCGCTCAGGGTCCCATCACGGCTAGGGAGTTGTCGCTATGGTCTCCAGCCGTACTGGGGCCAAAGTGCTTGCCGAAGGGCATTTTCGAGCAAAGTGATGGTCCGAAGATCAGGCCAACTGGACCCAGACAAGATCTTTCGGATCGTTCCTTCGTCCAGACCTGCAATGTCCGCGGTTGACCGTACGCTTCTGCCGTCCATCGCGAGGCGCAGGGTGACAGCGAACAAGCGTGCGTTTTCGCCCGCAACATCCGTGGAAGGAGTGTCTGGCCACGAGTCAGTTAGAGACGCAGGGCTTGGCCGCTGAGAGTTAACCACCGGCATCAGACCTCAGACGCGCAACGGGAGTCGCCCGCCGAGCAACGTGTCGAACGCAATGTCTGCTACCACCTTTACTTTCAATAGTTCAGACGCGCTGCGACCGTTGTGCCAACTGTCGAATCAGTGCCACGTATGGTTGGCTGCGCCAACTTCAGCGAGGTGCGGCGCCGCAATGCGCGACGCCGCACACAACGGGTCAGAAGTCCCAGTCGTCGTCTTCCGTGGCCTCGGCCTTGCCGATGACGTACGACGAGCCCGACCCCGAGAAGAAGTCGTGGTTCTCGTCGGCATTCGGCGAGAGTGCCGACAGGATCGCCGGGTTCACGTTGGTGACGCTGGAGGGGAACATCGCCTCGTAGCCCAGGTTCATGAGGGCCTTGTTGGCGTTGTAGTGCAGGAACTTCTTGACGTCTTCGGTCAGACCGACGCCGTCGTAGAGGTCCTGCGTGTACTGCACCTCGTTGTCGTAGAGCTCGTACATGAGCGAGAACGTGTAGTCCTTGAGCTCATCGCGACGCTCCTGGGTCTCGTTCTCGAGCCCCTTCTGGAACTTGTAGCCGATGTAGTAGCCGTGCACGGCCTCGTCACGGATGATGAGGCGGATCAGGTCGGCCGTGTTCGTCAGCTTCGCCTTCGATGACCAGTAGATCGGCAGATAGAACCCCGAGTAGAAGAGGAACGACTCCAGCAGGGTGGAGGCCACCTTGCGCTTGAGCGGGTCATCGCCCTGGTAGTAGTCCATGATGATCTGCGCCTTCTTCTGAAGGTTTGGATTCTCGGTGGACCAGCGGAACGCCTCGTCGATCTCCTTCGTCGACGCGAGCGTCGAGAAGATCGAGGAGTAGCTCTTCGCGTGCACCGACTCCATGAACGCGATGTTCGTGTACACGGCCTCTTCGTGAGGCGTGATCGCGTCGGGGATCAGCGATACCGCGCCCACGGTGCCCTGGATCGTGTCGAGCAGCGTCAGACCCGTGAACACCCGCATGGTGAGCAGCTGCTCGTCGGGGGTGAGCGTGTTCCACGACTGCACGTCGTTCGACAGCGGCACCTTCTCGGGCAGCCAGAAGTTGTTCACCAGACGGTTCCAGACCTCGAGGTCCTTGTCGTCCTGGATGCGGTTCCAGTTGATCGCCTGCACGCTGGAGACCAGCTTGAGTCTTTCAGGAGTCATTTTCTTCGTCGTCTCTCGGGGTTCAGCTGTGTTCTCGGGTCAACGGGTCAGAGCATGCACGAGACGCACTCGGCCATGTCGGTGCCCTCGAGCGCCAGCTGACGCAGGCGGATGTAGTAGATCGTCTTGATGCCCTTGCGCCATGCGTAGATCTGCGCCTTGTTGATGTCACGCGTGGTGGCGGTGTCCTTGAAGAACAGCGTCAGCGACAGACCCTGGTCGACGTGCTGCGTGGCAGCCGCGTACGTGTCGATGACCTTCTCGTAGCCGATCTCGTATGCGTCCTGGTAGTACTCCAGGTTGTCGTTCGTCATGAACGCCGCCGGGTAGTACACGCGACCGAGCTTGCCTTCCTTGCGGATCTCGATCTTCGACGCGATCGGGTGGATCGACGACGTGGAGTTGTTGATGTACGAGATCGAGCCGGTCGGCGGGACGGCCTGCAGGTTCTGGTTGTAGATGCCGTGCTTCTGGATCGACGCCTTCAGCTCGGCCCAGTCATCCTGCGTCGGGATGTGCTTGCCGGCGAAGAGCTCCTTGACCTTCTCGGTCGCGGGGACCCACGCCTGGTCGATGTACTTGTCGAAGAACGTACCCGACGCGTAGGTCGAGTCCTCGAACCCGTCGAACGTCGTGCCGCGCTCGATGGCGAGGTTGTTCGACGCACGCAGCGCGTGGAACAGCACCGTGTAGAAGTAGATGTTCGTGAAGTCGATGCCCTCTTCGGAGCCGTAGTACACGTGCTCGCGGGCGAGGTATCCGTGCAGGTTCATCTGGCCGAGGCCGATCGCGTGAGAGCGGTCGTTGCCGTCTTCGATCGAACGCACCGAGCCGATGTGGCTCTGGTCGCTGACCGCGGTGAGAGCGCGGATCGCCGTCTCGACGGTCTGACCCAGGTCGTCGGCATCCATCGACAGCGCGATGTTCATCGAGCCGAGGTTGCAGGAGATGTCCTTGCCGATGTTGTCGTACGACAGGTCGTCGTTGTACGTCGTCGGCGTGTTCACCTGCAGGATCTCACTGCAGAGGTTGGACATGTTGATCCGACCCTTGATCGGGTTGGCCTTGTTCACCGTGTCTTCGAACATGACGTACGGGTAGCCGGACTCGAACTGGATCTCGGCGACGGTCTGGAAGAACTCGCGCGCGTTGATCTTGGTCTTCTTGATGCGCGGGTCGTCGACCATCTCGCGGTACTTCTCGGTGACCGAGATGTCGCCGAACGGCACGCCGTAGACCTTCTCGACGTCGTACGGCGAGAACAGGTACATGTCCTCGTCGTTCTTGGCGAGCTCGAACGTGATGTCGGGGACAACGACGCCCAGCGAGAGAGTCTTGATGCGGATCTTCTCGTCGGCGTTCTCACGCTTGGTGTCGAGGAAGCGCATGATGTCGGGGTGGTGCGCGTTGA
>NZ_JBLVOH010000003.1:42644-43698 GCF_053543675.1 Microbacterium umsixpiens | reverse complement strand
GCCGCGGTTCAGTCGCGGGGCTGCCGTCGCGCCTTCATCGCTACAGCGCCCGAGAGCAGCAGCAGCAGCGCCATGGCGAGCGTCCACGGCAGCCAGGCGAGGTCGCCTCCGGTGGCGGGGAGCGCGCCGGATCCGTCGGTTCCGCCGTCGCCCGGCCCGCCCGGCGCACCCGGGCCGGCGGCGGCGATGATCCGCACCGGGGTCGAGGCGATGTCCGCCCCGTCGTGCATCACGACGAGCGTATGCGCGCCGGCCTCGACATCTTCGGGCACGACTCCGCGGAAGGCGAAGCTGCCATCCGTCTCGGCGGTCACGGTCCCGAGATCGGCCGGAGTGGAACGCAGCTGGACGGTGTACTCGATCCCCGGCTGGAATCCGACGCCGCTGACGTCGATGCGTCCACCGACCTTCGGCGAGCCTTCGACCGTCACGCTCGGGGTCACCACCTCGGGATCGACCACGACGACGATCGCGGCGGAGGGCACGGACCACCCGCCCGCGTTCTGCGCCCGCACCGTCACGGCGTACTCGCCGGCGGCGAGCCCGGTGACGGCTGCCGTGAGCACGGCCCCTTCGGCCTGCACGACACGGTCGCCCACGGCGACCTCGTACGCGATGATGGGCGATCCGCCCACGTTCTCGGGCACCGTCCACTGCACGTTCACCCGGTCGCCGGAAGCGGTCGCGACGACATCGCGCGGCGCGCTCGGAGCGGCATCGAGTCGGATGAGCCCGGCGAGTGCCGCCGCGAGAGCGTCGGCCGCCGCATCCACCTGACCCTGCGCGGACCCGGGCGCGGCGAGCACGTCCTTGCCCGCCTCGAGCGCGGGCAGCAGCGGCTTCCAGCTGGCCGACGTGTAGGCCGTGCTGTCGAGGGTGTTCGCCGCGTCGACCTGTGCCTGCAGCCGACCCGTGTCGGCGATCACGGTGACCGTGCACCAGGCGATCTCGCTGCCGCCCTGATGGCGGATGCCGACGGTCGTGCGCCCCGGTTCGCGGGTCGCGAGGTCGACCTCGACCCGGCCGTCTGCCGAGACACGGGCGTCGCCCTTCA
>NZ_JBLVOH010000003.1:39047-42574 GCF_053543675.1 Microbacterium umsixpiens | reverse complement strand
GGGGGGGCGACGACGGCCGCACCGTCGCGCCCGGCCGAGACCGGTCCCGCGCACTCGAAGGTGTACCCGCCGTACAGCTCGAGCTCCCAGATGTTGAGCCCGTACTGCGTCGCCGGCATGCCGGACAGGCGCACGTACCGCACGTCGGTCGCCGCGAAGTCGTGCTGATGGATGAGCGTCGGCTGCGCAGCCTGGACGCGGGCCAGGGGCATCCAGGTCGTGCCGTCGACCGAGCCCTCGATGCGATAGTCGTTGGACGTGCCGGCTTCCCAGGCGACCACGGCGCGCGAAACCGACCGCACGCTCTCCAGGTCGACCTGAAGCCAGTGCTCGGCGGCTGCTCGCGCCGACGACCACTTGGTCGAGCGGGAACCGTCGGTCGCCTTCGGCCCGGTGATCGTGGCGTTGTTCTGGTGGACGCTGTCGGCCGTCGTCGGGCGACCGAGCGCGAGGTTGGCGTTGCCCACCGGAACGGCGTGGGCCTCGGCGACCAGCCGATCGGAGAAGATCTCGAACTCCCACAGCGAGGGTCCGTAGTCCAGAGCACGCGTGACGGTCTGCATCCGCACGAAACGGGCGCTCTGGTCGTTCAGCGTGATCACATCGACACCGCCGTCGCTCCCGGCTGAAGGGGTGACATAGGCGTCGCGCCAGTTCCTGCCGTCGTCGGACAGCTGGATCCGGTACGCCTTGGCATACGCCGCCTCCCACGAGAGCCGCACCGTCGACACGGGCTTCGATTCGCCGAGATCGACCTGCGCCCAGGCGCTGTTGGCGTTGTTGCCGCGCCAGCGCGTGGACGGATCGCCGTCGGCGAGGGCGTGGACGAGGTTGTATCCCGCGTAGCCCGAAGCCCGCGTCGCACCGTCGATCGAGAGATTGACGCTCGACGCCACCGACAGCTCGCGGATGCCGTAGCCCTCCCCCTCGCCGTCGAGCAGAAGCACGCGCACATGCTCCGCCGGGGTCGGGTCGAGCGGGATCTCGTCGACCCCGCCGTCGCCGTCGGTGACGTGGGCTCGGTCGGTCCAGTCGACGCCGTTCTGCGACGTCTGCACGACGAAGTCGCCGGCGGGAGCATCCGTCCAGTCGATGGTCGCCTTCGTGACCCACGATCCGCGGGGCAGCGTGACGGCCGCCCACTGCGTGCCGTCGCCGGCCGATCGCCACGCGGTGTCCCGGTCGTCATCCCCGAGCGCGGCGGCGGACGAGCCGTCTGCCGTGCTGCTCGCCGAGAACGCAGAGGTCGCCGGGAGCGGGCCCGCGGCGAGCGCGGAAGTGACGGTCCTGCCCATGTTCTCGCCCGATCCGAGCGCGAACCTCGCGTGCTGGTCCTGGCCGCCGCCGGTGAGGGAGACCCCGACGGACAGCCCGGGGCGGTCGGGGTTGGAGAGGCTGACGACGGGGGTCTCGCCGCGCTCGTCCAGCAGGACGATGCTGGGCTGGTCGACGGTCAGCGCGCGGCCGCCGCCGAGATCGAGCGTCCCGGCGGCGTAGAACGTCGCCATGGTGATCCCTGCCGCGTCGTGCCGCACCGCCTGCACCGAGGTGTCGTTGCGGAGCGTGCGCATGGCGGGCGCGTCGGCGAAGGCGGCGACCTCGGCGGGGGTGGCCGCCGGCAGCACCGTGTAGTCGTACGTGCCGGCGGTCGGCTTGGTCCCATGGTCGACGTACAGCGTGAAAGCGTCGCGGCTGACGGCTTCCTGCCCCTCCCAGCTGCCGGACTGGGCCCGGTTCGAGACCCTCACGTCCTGGCCGTCTGCGAAGACGTATCCGACCTCGTCGTTGTAGGCCCACCGGGCGCCCCCGACGCTCTGGTCGTCTGCATCGCCCGCGACGGGCTTGCCGCCGACGGTCGCGTTCTCCTTGGCGGATGCCTGATTGATCGTCGTGTGCACGGCCGCGCCACTCGTCGAGGCGATGCCGGCGCCGAGCGCGACCATGCCCTCGTCGAATGTGAAGTAGCTCTTCCGCGCGCCGGTGCCCGCGGCGTCGAGGGTGAGCACGCTCGCGCCGAACTCCCCGTCGGACGTGCCGCCGGTGAAGCTCGCGCCGTCTCCGTTGCGCCCACGGTTCTCGAATCCGCGTTCCGTGCGCTTCTCGTCGGGAGCGGTCACTCCGGGGTAGTGCCACCAGTCGAACGTGGGACCCAGATCGAGGTACTCGCGGTTGTTGACCTGGATGGCGGTCGAGCCCATCGCGTTCCAGAAGACGGGGTTGCCGAGATCGTCACGGTAGGACGTGCGCAGCTCGGCGCCGAACGTGCGAGACGAGTTGAGACGAGTGAAGATGCCGTAGTCGTCGCGCTGATGAGAGGCGAACTCCGAGCGCCAGAAGTACTTCGCGCCGGTGACGCCGTTCGTCTCGGTCTTACCGAGCACCCCGTCGAGCACGGCCTGGTAGGCGGTCGAGTAGAGGGCGTCCGTGCGCACCATGCGCTGCAGCGGCTCGATGAACTCGGAGGCGTGGCTGGTGATGTCGCTCATGGTCTTCGGCGGTCGGTAGTTGAGGTAGAGCATGCCGATCTCTCCGCGGATGAGCCAGCGGGTGCCCTCGATGAAGTAGAAGGCGATCGAGTCCAGCTGCGCGCGCGTGAACGCGAGTCCGGTGCCGCGTGCGACGTCCGACCACAGGGCCGCGTAGGTGAACAGCACCATCCCGTAGCCCTCGCTATACAGCTGCGCGCCGTGGGCCCAGAAGCTGGCGTCCGGCTGGACCGCCTCTTTCACGGTGCCGGAGTGGTCGACCGCGATGGTGGCGACGATCGTCGCGAACCCCTCCTTCACCTTGGCGATGTCGCCGGTGGAGAGGGCCTCGAAGATGTAGTTCGACGTGCGCCACGAGCCGTTCGCCCCGACCGGGTCGAGCTTGCCGGTGTTGTGCGCGAGGCTGACACGGAAGGCGTCTTCACTGAGCTCGGAGCCGAGGAACATCGAGATGCGTCCCATCGCGATCGACTCGCCGATCTCGGTCTCCCACCAGTTGGTGTTGCCGGGGTTCACCCGGTCCCAGTGCAGCAGCGCCCGCTGCACCGCGTCGACCAGCCGCTTGTCACCGTGGCCTGCGGCCTTCGGGTCCTTGTACGCCTGCGTCATCGCGAGCATCCGGTAGAGCGCCGTGTACGCCGACCAGACGCTGCCGTTCGCCGAGCTCGTGCGATCGGCGTAGTCGACGTCGGCCCACGATCCGTCCTCCTTCTGCGACGCGACGTAGTCCAGCGCCTCCGAGGTCTTGGCGAGGTAGATGCCGTTGGCGATGATGATGTCGTCGCCCTGCCCGAGGTAGTACTCCTCGAGGCGGTCGATGACCGTCGCGACATCGTCTTCGGGAGCGGCGGATGCCGGCACCGTGGTGAGCGCGGACGAGCCGATGACGAGGGCGACGGTGAAGGCGATGAACGCGGTGATGCGTCTCATGGCTGGGCTCCTTTGCCGGTGTGCCGAAGGGCAGGCGAGGCGGATGCCTCAGCGGGAGGAAGAACGCGACCGCGCGTGCCTGCGGGTGCACGGAGCGAAGCCCGGGGGGGG
>NZ_JBLVOH010000003.1:16892-39004 GCF_053543675.1 Microbacterium umsixpiens | reverse complement strand
CGCGCGCACCCCGGGGTGATCGGCCGGGGAATGCTCGGATCGATCAGCCCTGGGCGATCAGGGCGTCGATCTTGTCTGCGGCCGTCGAGAAGGTCTCCTTCAGATCGCCCTCGCCGGCCTGCACGGCCTGACCCCACGCGTCGCGGAAGGTCTGCCACATCTCGGTCGCGTCGGCGACGTTGGGCACGTCGACGGTGAGCGGGACGGAGGCGGCGAACGTCGACAGCACCGGGTCGCCGGCCAGGAAGTCGCCGGCGATCGCGTCGATGTCACCGCGGATGGGGAACTGCCCGGTGGTCTCGAGCAGGGCGAGGTCGTTGTCGGCGTCCATCGAGAACTTCACGAAGTCCCAGGCGGTCTGCTTGTTCTCGCACGAGGTGTAGAGCCCGACGTTCTTCGAGTCGCCGAACGTGTAGGTGTCCGCTGGCGCGGTGCCGTCGGCGGTCGGCAGAGGCACGATGCCGTAGTCGACCTTGCCGTCGAACGCTCCGGCACCCCACGGGCCCGCGATGCCCATGGCCGACACCCCGTCGGCGAAGGGACCGGCCCAGGCGTCGCCGCTGTACGCCTCGGCCGAGGAGTAGCCCTCGGCGTAGAGGGTCTTCCAGAACTCGAGGGTCTCGAGGCCCTCATCGCTGGTGAACGCGGCGGCGCCGTCGCTCACCAGCTGGGTGCCGCCGGAGTTGGCGAGGAAGAACGGATAGAAGTCGAAGAGCGCGTTGGTGTAGTCGCCGGACGCAGGCGGGTAGAGCGAGTAGTCGGCGGCACCGCTCTCCTTGATCGCCGCCGCGGCCGCGATCACGTCGTCGTAGGTCGCCAGCTCGGGGTTCTCGGGGTCGAGTCCGGCCGCCGCGAAGACGTCCTTGTTGTAGTAGAGCATGAAGGGGTTGGCCTTCCACGGCACCTGGTACAGGTCGCCGTCGGGCGAGCGGAAGCCGTCTGCCGCGGCCCCCGACCGCTCGGTGATGAACGACTCCCCGTCGTCGAAGGTCGTCGAGATGTTGACCAGACCACCCTGCTTCTGGAAGGCCGGCACCGCGGCCGGGGCCGTGTTGTAGACGAGGCACGGCGTGTTACCCGCCGTGATCGCCGCGCCGATCGCGTCTTCGGACGACTTGCCGGACGGGATCGCGGCGGCCGTGACCTTCTCATCGGGGTGGTCGGCGTTCCAGGCCTCGACCACGGCTTCCGCCCAGGCGATCTCCTGCTCGTTCGTGGAGTACCAGATCGTGATCGGGCCCGAGGTCAGCTCTGCGCTCTCGGGGGCGTCGCCGCCACCGGTCGAGCCGCAGGCGGCGAGGGGCAGGGCGAGGGCGGCCAGGGCGAGGACACCTGCATAACGCTTCATTGCGAGAAACTCCTTCGTTCGGAAGCTCGGGTGACGGCTTCCTTGCTGTCGGGACCGGGCGCTTACGGGAGGCCGGGCACGATCAGTAAACCGGTTTTGTTTCGTTAAGTCAATGCCCGTGGGATCCTCGCGCATCCCCTTGTCTAGCAAGCGATCCTGTACCCTCGCTCGCCACCATAATGCTAAACAGCACTAAACCCGCGGTTGGTTCACGACGCCCTGCCCCTGAGCGCCGCCGCCGAGGCGCACCGACTCATGGATACCGGCGAGGTGCTCGGGCGCATCGTGCTCCTGCCTTGAATCCCTCACCACCAGGACCCTTCTCGTAGAGTCGATCCATGCCTCACACGTTGACGGTGAACGGTCGTCCGACTCTCGAACACGTCGATCTGGAGCTTCTCGATTCGTACCGTTTTCCGGACGGAGGAGGGTTTCCCGAGTCGTATCGTGCGTTCATCCGGCGTGCGGGCTGGGCTCGACTCTTCGGCCTCTGGCTGATCTATCCACCCGTTCTTCCCGGCTTCGCCGACGGCCTTCAGGGGCGTGGGGAGAACCTCACCGCTCGATTTCTTTCCGCGTATCGGGAGGGCGAGGAAGAGGAGTTCGAGTGGATGGTCGAGCCCGATGGCGATTGGTCGCGGCCGGTGTCGTTGCGAGTGTTCGGGTGGAGCGAGAACGGTGACGCGCTGCTGTGGGACACTTCGTCGCGCACCCCGGACGGGGAGTTCGCCGTCTGGGAGTCCCGCTCGCTCGATTCGCTCCACCGACTCGGCGGAAGCCTCTCCGAAGCGTTGCCTCTGATCCAGGCGCGGGCGCGCGGATCATTCGGCGCCCGAGGCCACGACGTCGAACCGCTGCCCGCCGTCCGCCTCTGAGATCCCTCGCGGTCGGCTCGTCAGCGCTCGACCGTGAACCAGGCCGTGGGGCCGTTCGTGAGCGACGGGGCATCCTTCGCCCCGAAACGGGCTGCGGCATCCGGCCAGGCGACGAAGTTCCTCTCCGCCCGCGGCGCCACGCTCTTCGTCATCGGGTCGACCGCGAACACGCCCCTCCCACCGGTGCGCGCCACACGCATCAGTTCACGGACGTACTCGGCGGTGCGGCTTTCATCTTCCGGCACGGATGCCCGCAACTCGCCGTTGCGCAGACCGTCATCGTCGGAGCGCGACCGCACGAGGCTCGCGAGGCCGGCGCCGACGATCGCGTACACCCACCCCCGACCGGAGGGGTGAGGCACCACGTAGTCACGATGGAACATGCTCTCGGAGACGATGCTCGTGTCCACCAGGGTGACGTGAGGGCCCGCGCACTCGCTCAGTGAGGAGCGAAACGTCGGGGTGCGTGTCTCGGGTTGTTGAGTTGCGTCGACGAACCGCACCGCGGGAAGGCTGGTTCGCACCGCGTCACTGAACTGTTCTTCATCCGCGGGTGTCAGGAAGACGCAGAGCCGGTGGAGCTTCGACGGTGCGCTCATGACACCAGCGGTGACGTGATCTTGGTCGCCCGGTACGACTGCCCATCTTTCGTGGCACGCCACCGGCGCCAGTGCTTCGCCGACAGACGGAAGAGCAGGTGCTTCTGCACGTGGGCGGCAGCACCGTGCAACCGGTCGTCGGCGGGGAACGCGAGCCAGAGCGAGAGGGAGGAGGCTGTCGTGCCGAACGTGGCACGCACGCCGGACGCGCCGAGGAGGCGCCCGTAGCCATCCACCGCGAACCCACCGAACGCGTCGGCGTCCATCCCCTCGTACGGGGATCCTGTCGCGGGGTCGACCAGAGCGACCTGCGCGTTCCAGACCAGCGAGGCCAGCGGATGACCGTGGCCGGTCACCGCTCCCGAACCCGCACCACTCAGGGTGTCGAGCGCGGCATCGACGTCATCTGAGCGAACCCGCCACTCGGTGTGTGTGCGCTGCCGGCTCTGCGGTCCCCCGAGGTGCGCGGCCGCGAACGATTCGAGACGGTCGGTTTCGTCGGGCGGCCCTCCGGCCCAGAGTTGGAAGGACATCTCCGGCGCGCCGATGGTCACCACGGCGGCGTCGAGAAAAGCCTGAACGCTCTCGCAGGCAGTGCGGGGGTTCTTGGTGCGAAGCGAATGCGCGCCTCCCGCCGAGGCCGGCAAACCGTCGTAGGTCACGACCTCCTGAGTCAACGTCACCCCTCCATTATCCCGACGAGCCGGATGCGCGCGACGCGTGCGCGGGCGCTGCGGGACCGGCCCGGCGCGGCAGGAGCGACGACAGCACGCACAGCTAATCTGAGTTGCGCGGCGCGGACGACAGCCGCGGACTCACGGGTGAATGGATGAGGACATCATGAGCAAGCGGACCATGGTGCTGCACAGTGCGCACCAGGACCAGTTCGACGTGCCGGACAGGGACCTCGTGTTCTACGACCAGCCCTACGACGCCGAGCAGCTGTCGCGCATCACCGATGTGCACCTGTGGTCTCCGCTGGACGGGCCCATCGACCGTCTCCCGGAGATCATCTCGGCGATGACGAGCTTGAAAGCCCTCAGCATCGGCCCGGGGAGGGTCCTCCCCACCATCGTCACCGAACTGCGGCAGGGCGATCTCCCCGAGAGTCTGGAAGACCTCTCGGTGCACATCGGCGATCGGACCCTGGTGTGGCCGGATGTGGTGGTGCCGAACCTGAAGACCCTCTACGTCGGCGAACCCTTCCGTTTCAAGAACGAGCACTTCCCCCGGCTCCAGGCCCTCTCCCTCTACCCGCAGAGATCTCTGAACAATGTGCGGCAGGCGCTCGAACTCCCGCTGGAGGAATTGAACCTGTTGAACGTGCCCACAGACGAGGAGATCTTCCGCCTCGTCGAACCGGTCGGGCTTCGCCGACTCGGGTTGATCGGTGGGCGCACGCTGACGAGCCTCACCGGGATCAGGGTGCTCCCCCAGTTGGAGTCGTTGCGGCTGAAGAATCTCACCGCCCTGGGTGACATCTCCGAGTTGGCTGCCCTCCAGCGACTCGAGATCGTGAACATCCAGTACTGCAAGAAGATCACCGGCATCGCCGCCGTCAACGACCTCCCTCGACTGCGCCGGCTTACCCTGGTCGGATGCGGGAACATCGGCCTCGCGACGATCGAGGCGAAGCTGTCGACACTGGAATGGGCCAACACGGGCGCGACCACGTGACCGTCTGCCTGAAGAGACTGCTCGGTAGCCTGGAAGCATGACGGAACTCTTCCGACGTGCCACCGGATGCCTGCAGGAAGCCGGGTGGACGTGTGAGCCGCCGCTGTCCACGGAAGATGGTGTTCCCTCCGCGCTGCACACGGCACCCGAAACGGTGGTCGACTGGGCGTCCTCGTTCTCACAGCTGTCGAACGGAGACGAGACCGTGTGGTTCTTGTCCCGCCACGACTATTCGACCGGCACGGAGGATGCCTTCGCGTGGAACGAGTTCGAGCAGCTGAGCATCCAGGCGGCGACAACGGATGATGAGCTGGTCGCGGTCGCCCGTTTCTGGGAGCGCCACCTACCCATCCTGCTTTCCGTCCGCGGCGGATACGAGTACCTGGCAGTGCGCGACGATGGAGCTGTCGTCCACGGAACGGAGCCGGAGTTCGAAGAAGCGGCGGTCGCGTTCTCTCACTTCGAGGATCTGCTGAGGTACATCATCGCGCGTCCGGCAGCACGGAACGACGTCGTCGAGAGACTCCTGTTCGACGGCACCAGCATGCCTGACACGACGCTAGGCCGCTAGCTCTCGGCGTCCGGGTCCAAGGGCAGATGTCCGCACGTCCCGCGGCCGCGGCACGCGCATAGCGCTGCGCGTACGCTTCACGCGCGGCGTCGGCGTGCTCCTCGCCGTCCCATTGGTCCGGCAACGGCTCGCCCTCACGATGGGAGCGTGTCACGCGCGCGAGCCTGAAAGCGACGGACGTGTTCAGAAATGTGCACCGGGTGAAGCTCGTGCCCGCGGAGAAGGTGGCATCGACGAAAGTGCAGTCCGTGAAGGTGGCATCCGAGAAGTCGGCTCCGCTGAGGTCGGCACCGTCGAAGATGCAGCGTTCGAACCGAGCGTTCGGCAACGATCTCACCGTGCGCAGGTTCGCGCCCGAGAAGTCGCACTCGGTGATTTGCGTGCCGGCAGCAGGCGTCTCCGCATCGGGAACGGCCTGAGCGTCGACGGTGGCCTCGTCGTCGAGGAAGGCGATCTTCTCCCGCTCGGTGTCCGCGTCGAAGGCAGGGTCACGAGCAGCGATGCGACTCATGAGCTCGGCGATCGCCTGGTGGATCGTCTGCTGCAGGAAGGCGACGGGATCAGCGGCGGCGCTGACATCGTCGTTGCTGATCCGGATCTCTCCCGTGGCAGTGCGTCGCGACAGGAACACCCGCGGTGTTCAACCCGGACGGCCCGGGCACGGGCGTGATCTCGCCTCCGACCGTCAGGAAGAGGTCGAGCTGATACGAGAATTCGACCGTGCGCAGGCGCTGCTTGATCCGCGCGACCTCTTCGATGAAGCCCGCTTGCGGCGATGGACCACCCCACACCGCGCGGAACGTGAGCCGGCCATTCGGTACGCCGTCGATTCCGGAGAGATCAGTCATCGCGGGGCCCCGCAGAGATCGGGTCGGTGGCGCCGTCCGGCGTCACGACCTCATATTCGACGGTGCTCACCGTGGCAGTTTATCGATCGCGCTTCGAGGGCCGCGAGCTGCCAGCGCTGTTGTCGCGTTCGGCTAGAAATCGAGAAAGCCTGCGACGACGTCGCGCACGATCCCGTCCGCGCCCGGTGTGCCGTAGAAGTACACCGAGCCGTATCCCCACAGATACTCGTCGATGAGGTCTTCGAGCTCGCCCTCCACAGGCCACCCGTCCTCATCGATCTGAAAGAGGAAGCGATGCCCGTCGGCGCGCACAGCATCAGCGAACGCCGGCTCGCTCTGGATCAAGACGGGTTCGTCATCGATCCGCACCAGAGCCGGTGTGGACACGGCGTCCGGTCGTTGGAGGAGCGCTGTCGCACGCAGTCCCGGCCACCCCAGGTCGTCCCGCCCGCCTCGCGGCGAGGGGTCATGGACGATCGCCCGCATCGCCATGTCTGGATAGATGACATCCTCGTCTTCGATGCCGAAACCGGCACGCAGCACCACCGACACCTCGCGGCCACCCGTCCACGATGCGCTGCCCGCGGCGAGAGTCAGCAGATACCGATGCGTCTCCAGAAGCGGATGCGCCTCGATCACCGATGGCGGAGCGCCACCCAACCGCGCCCCATCCCCGCGATCCGGCAATGCGGGATACAAGAACGCAGGCATGTGCCCAGCCTATTGGGCGCCTCGACGCACGGCGACGGATACGACGGAGGCTCGGAATCTCGCGACTTCCGCGTGATTCCGAGCCTCTAAGTGGTCGGGCTGACAGGATTTGAACCTGCGACCCCTTGACCCCCAGTCAAGTGCGCTACCAAGCTGCGCCACAGCCCGTTGTTCTGCACTCTCGCGCAGGCAACTCCCCTATCTTAGCCGCAACCTGAGCCCCTCCGCGAACCGAGCCGTTGCGGGTTGTCGGATGCCGCGCGTACCGTCGCGTGCATGGTGACGATCACGACCGAGGTGGCGACGACCGACCGCTGGGACGATGTGCAGCATGCTCTCACCGGTGGCGGTGACGGCGCGAGCTGCCAGTGCATCTGGCCCGTGCTGAGCAACAAGGGCTGGAACGCGACGACGACTCCGCAGCGCACCGAGATGTTCCGCGCCGAGATCGACGAAGGGCCGCCGCCCGGGATCATCGCCTACGTCGACGGCGAGGCAGCCGGGTGGATCAGGATCGGGCCACGCACCCGTCAGGCTCGCATCCCGCGCACGCGCATCATCGCGGCGGCGACCACCGAGCCGTTCGACGACGAATCCGTCTGGGCAGTCACGTGCTTCGTCGTGCGACGGGAGCACCGCGGCACTGGGCTGAACCGCGCGCTCCTAGAGGCCGCCGTGGACTACGCCCGCGAATCCGGTGCTCGACTGATCGAGGGATACCCGGTCGACACACGCGGCGAGAAGCAACGGGCCAACGATCTGTTCCACGGCACGCTCGGCACATTCCTCGCCGCCGGCTTCACCGAGAAGACCGCACTCAAGCCGGGGCGCACCCTCGTCGCCCTCGACCTGGCCCCATGATCGCACCACACCCCCGAGCCACTAGCGTGAAGGCATGAGCGACGCGAGCCCGACCATCGACGATCCCGAACTCGGCACCTTCACCCGCGCCACTTCCGAGCTCACCGACGGCTCCGTGCTCACGCATGACTGGTTCGTCGGCACGGTCTCGGTCGAGGGCACGGAACTCGAGCTCATGCTCGAGGGAACAACTCCCGACGAGGTCACGCTGCTGCTCCCCCGCACGCGCGAGGTCGTCAAGCGGCTGCACACGCTGCGCCGGATCGCGACGGATGCCGTGGTCACGAACTTCAACACGGGCGAGCCCGACCCTCAGGACCTCGAGGACGCCGCCTCCGATCTCGCACTCGAGGCGATCGAGGCCACCCCCGACGGCACGGTCATCCTCCACTTCACCGACAGCTGCGGCGAGCACTTCCCCGAGGGGTACTGGCCGGCCGTGCACCTGGGCATCGACGATGCCGTCCAGCAGGTCACCGTCGAATCCTGAGCCCGCGTATGCCTCGTCCGACAGCCGGCCCGACGATCGGCCGAGCCTACGATGGGGAGATGCAGCGCCGCGCCCCGTCCTCGCTCATCGCCTGGACGTTCCTCCCCTACGTCGCGGTCTCCGTTCTCCACGTCATCCTGCTCGCCGTCGGAAGCCCGCTCGCCGGACCGACGAAGCTGCTACTGATGCCGATGCTCGCAGTCCCCGTCCTGGCCGCTGCCCGGTGGATCAAGCCGCCGATGACCCTGGTCCTGCTCCTCGCGGCGGTGCTCTTCTCCTGGCTCGGGGATGGCGTGGGCGCGTTCTTCCCCGCGGCACCGGAACTCCCCCTCATGCTGCTGTTCTTCGGCATCGCCCATGTGACATACATCCTGCTCTTCGCCCGCCGGCTGAGCGTGCGGCGGATGCCCTGGTGGGCCCTGATCTACGCACTCTGGTGGGTGGCGATGATCGCGGTCCTCGGCCCGCATACAGGCGGCCTGCTGATCGCGGTCGCCCTCTACGGACTCGTCCTCGGCGGCACGGCCGCATTCTCGGCGCGGTGCCACCCGCTGGTCGCGACCGGCGGAGCGTTCTTCCTCGCCAGCGACACACTGCTCGCGTTCCGACTCTTCCTCCCCGACGGACTCCCCGCGTGGAGCAGCCCGGCCGTGATGCTCACCTACACGCTCGGTCAAGGCCTCATCATCGCGGGCGCTCTGGTCACGCTGCGAAAGAGGGCTTCCTGATGGATGCCGCACGCGTCGACAGCTGGCTCTGGGCGATCCGCGTCTACAAGACCCGGTCGGCGGCGACCACCGCATGCCGCGCGGGGCATGTACGGGTGAACGGCGACAAGGTGAAGGCTGCACAGCAGATCCGCGTGGGCGACGAGCTGCGTATCCGCATAGCCGGATTCGACCGGATCCTCTTCGTACGTCGGCTTCTCGTCAAGCGAGTCGGCGCTCCTGTGGCGGCGCTCGCCTACGAGGACAAGACGCCCGAACGGGAGCCCCAGGCGGCACTCGGTCTGCGTGACCGCGGGGCCGGGCGACCCACGAAGCGGGAGCGTCGGGACATCGACAAGCTGCGCGGGCGGAGCCACGACCCAGAGGATTGATATGCCGTCATCCTCGCGTCGCACTTTCGAATATTTGTTCTAGAATAGGGGTATGACTACTCGGACCGATATCGACCTCGAACTCGCGGAGCGACGCCGCGTGCTCGGTGCCTGGGCCGAGAAGCGCCGGCGCATCGCCGCGCTCGAAGCGGAGGCCGCCGAGCTGCTGGTGGAGCAGATCGCTCTTCACGATGCCGAGGTGTCAGCGAGCCCGTTCCACCGCGACGCGATTCACCGCTCCATGATCGCGGAGTTCTCCGCCGCCGGTCGTGTCTCCCGTGGGTCGATGGACTTCGCATTCGCCGACGCAGAGGCGCTTCACGACCACCTCCCCGCGGTCCGTGCGGCGTTCGCCGCGGGTTCCCTGAGCGCCGGCCATGTCCGCGAGATCGCCCGCGCGAGTGCGCTCGTGGCCGAAGCCATCCGCAACAAGAAGGTCGATGCCGGCGTCATGGCCCTGTTCGAGACGGCCGTCCTCGTCGTCGCCGAGCAAGACACGGCTGCCCGCACCCGCGCGCACGCCCGACAGGTCGCCAGCGCACTCATCGGCGAGAGCGTCGTCGAGCGGCATCGCCGAGCGGCCGAGGAACGCTGCGTGACTGTGAAGTCGCTCGACGACGGCCTCGCGCTGCTCACTGCCGTGCTTCCCGAGTGGATCGCGACGGCCATCTCCGACCGGCTGAGCCGGATGACGCGGGAGGTCGTGCGAGCGCGGGAGGATCATGTACCCGAGTTCCTGCCCTGGTGGTCGGACGAAGACATCGATGCTCTGCATCCCGAAGACTTCGCGCTCGACGACCCGACCTTCGACGCCTATGCCTCCCCCCATACCGACGGGAGGATCTTCGGCGCCGACGGAGAGACCTTCGCCACCGATCCCGAGATCGAGCACATCCCTGCCGACACGCGCACGTGGGCGCAGATCCAGGCAGACCTCCTCACCGACCTCCTCCTCGCCGGCGACCCGTCCCTCGCGCACGGCGACGGCCTCGGTCGCATCCAGGGACGCGTCCAGGTCACGGTCGCCGCGACCACGCTCGCCGGTATCAATGACCAACCTGCCGAGCTCGACGGGCACGGCCCGTTGCACCCCGACGTCGCCCGCGCTCTCGCGGGGTGGAACACCGGATGGACCCGCCTGTTCCTCGACGCCTCCGGAATGCTCGTCGAGACCGATACGTACACCCCGACCGAGGGCATGCGACGGTTCCTCCGTGCTCGTGACCAGCACTGCCGCTTCCCCGGCTGCCGCATGCCGGTGAACCGCTGCGAGATCGACCACCAGCACGACCATGCCAAGGGCGGGAAGACGCGCATCGACAACCTCGGGCATCTCTGCCGCGCGCACCACACCCTCAAGCACCCCGACATTCCCGACCCGCATCGCTGGGCGGCGCAACAGGAACGAGACGGCACCATCACCTGGCACAGCCCGCTCGGACGCGCCTACACCGATCCGCCACCCCGACGAGTCATGTTCGTCTGACGCCGGTTCGGCGGATGAACCCTGGCCCCCGGAGGGACGTCAGGGTCAGTGATCGATCAGATCGCGCAGCCATCCGGCCGATCGCACATGCTCGGCACCCGCGTGCTCGACCCGTTCGCGCAGGCCCCGGTCGCTGGTCACCGCGACCACGGTGTGCTTCGCGGCCACCAGACGCTCGACCTCTGCGACGATCGCATCATCGCCCGCGGCGTCGGCGCGGATGACGGAGACCACACTCGAACCGGAGTCGATGCCGCGAGCCTGCCCCTCGACCACCATCGACACCTCCGGGAACCATACTGATCCCTCAAGTTCCAGGTCAGCGGCAGGCACGGTCAATCCCTCGAGGCGCGCACGCAGCCGCCGGGCCGCTCCCGCGCGGTCCTTCCACCACCCGTCCGGCACCGATCCGACGACGTTCGCCGCGTCGACGACGACCACCGGCCGCACCTCGAGCAGCGCGCGCAACGCCGACCACGACGCACCGAAACCCGGATGCAGCGGCAGCTCGGCGACCTGGTCGACCGGCACCCACTCGAGCGCCACGCTCTCCGGATCGCTGATCACCGGGTCGAACGGCACGCGCACATCAGCGACGACCGTCGTGTATGACCAGATGTCCAGATCGAGGACGCTCGTGAAGCGAGGCCGCACGACGCCGTCCGGCACGCCCGCTTCCTCCTGCGCCTCGCGGATGGCGCCCACGATCGCACTCTCGCCCTCGTGCAGCGCACCGCCGGGCAATCCCCACGTGCCGCCGAAATGGCTCCACGCCACCCGGTGCTGCAGCAGGATGCCGCGAGCAGGGTCGTACGCCAGCAGACCGGCAGCGCCGAAGCGCCCCCAGTACCGCTCCCCCGACTCGGCGACCACCCACGCGTCGCCCGGATCCCGCGGCCCCTCGGGGCGACGCGGTTCACCGGCGGCAGGAGGTACGACAGTCACCCCCTCAGCCTTTCACAGCATCGGGGCCTCGGCACCACGGCGCGACATGCGCCGGAACAGATCAGCGCTGGCGCTTCTCGCGCACGCGCATGTTGACGACGATCGGCGTGCCCTCGAACGAGTAGAGCTCGCGCAGACGCCGCTGGATGAACCGACGGTATCCCGGGTCGAGGAAACCGGTGGTGAACAGGACGAACGTCGGCGGGCGCGTCGACGCCTGCGTGCCGAACAGGATGCGCGGCTGCTTGCCACCACGAAGCGGGTGCGGGTGCTCGGCGACGAGTTCCGCGAGGAAAGCGTTGAACTTGCCCGTCGGGATACGACGGTCCCAGTTCTCCAGCGCCGTCTCCAGCGCGGGAACCAGCTTGTCGAGGTGACGACCGGTCTTGGCCGAGATGTTCACGCGCGGAGCCCACGCGACGTGCGCGAGGTCCTGCTCGATCTCGCGCTCCAGGTAACGACGGCGGTCGGCGTTCTCGAGGTCGTCGTCGTTCAGACGGTCCCACTTGTTGAACGCGAGCACGAGCGAGCGGCCGGACTCCAGCACGAGGTCGATGATGCGGACGTCCTGCTCGCTGATCGTCTCCGACACGTCGAGCACGACGACGGCCACTTCGGCCTTCTCCAGTGCCGCGGAGGTGCGGAGCGAAGCGTAGAAGTCCGCCCCCTGCGCCATGTGCACGCGACGACGGATGCCGGCGGTATCGACCAGGCGCCACATCTTCCCGCCGAGCTCGACGACCTCGTCCACCGGGTCGCGGGTCGTGCCGGCCAGGTCGTTGACGACCACGCGCTCTTCGCCGGCCGCCTTGTTCAGCAGCGACGACTTGCCCACGTTCGGGCGACCCAGGATGGCGACACGACGCGGTCCGCCGATCTCCTGCTTCGCGACGGCCGAGACCTCGGGCAGCTTCTTCAGCACGGCGTCCAGCAGGTCGGCGACACCACGGCCGTGGATGGCGGAGACCGGATGCGGCTCACCGAGGCCGAGGCTCCACAGAGCCGCGATCTCGGGCTCCTGACGGGCATCGTCGATCTTGTTGGCGACGAGGAACACCGGCTTGCCGCTCTTGCGGAGCAGCTTGACGACATGCTCGTCGGTCGAAGTGGCGCCGACCATCGCGTCGACCACGAACAGCACCATGTCGGCGAGGTCGATCGCGACCTCGGCCTGCATCGCGACGGAACGGTCGATGCCGCGCGCGTCGGGCTCCCACCCACCGGTGTCGACGAGCGAGAACCGCCGGTCGCCCCACTCGGCCTTGTACGTCACGCGGTCGCGGGTCACACCGGGGGTGTCCTCCACGACGGCTTCGCGACGGCCGAGGATGCGGTTCACGAGCGCGGACTTGCCCACGTTCGGTCGCCCGACGATCGCCACGACGGGAAGCGCCGGGCTGAACAGGATGCCATCTTCGCCGAGAGTGATGCCGGCGAGCAGCGCCGCGTCCTCATCGTCCAGGTCGTAGTCGGCGAGCCCGGCGCGCAGCGTCTCCGCCCGCTGCTCGGCGAGATGCTCGTCGATCTGTTCCATCTTCTCGGCGAGCTGGTCGGGGCCGCCTTCGTATTCTTCGTCAGCCACGGTGTGCTCCTTGGATTCGCTCGATCACCGTGAGGACGGCGTCGATGGTCTGGGGGAAATCGAGTTCCGTCGAATCGACGACCTCGACGCCTTCTGCGGCGTTCAGGAAGTCGACGACGGCGCTGTCTGAGGCGTCGCGCTTGTGCAACGCCGCGGCGACAGCTGCCGCGTTCTCGCCGGCGAGTTCACCGGCACGTCGAGCGGCCCGTACTTCGGGGGCCGCGGTGAGGAGGATACGCACGGGGGCATCCGGTGCGACGACGGTCGTGATGTCGCGACCTTCGACCACGACGGCCGGGTACGACGACTCGGCGACGAGCGTGCGGAACAGCTCGTTCACCTGGGCGCGCACGGCGGGCACGCGCGCCACGCCGCTCACGGCACCGGAGACCCGCGGGTCCCGGATGGCTTCGGTCACATCGGCATCGCCGACGCGGACGGTGCGGTCGTCGGGGTCGAGCCCCAGTCGCACCGGGAAATCGGATGCGGCGGCGAGGACGGCCTCGGCATCGGAGGTGTCGGCGCCGCGGTCCAGTACATGCCAGGCGAGTGCGCGGTACGCGGAGCCCGTGTCGAGGTAGCCGAAACCGAGCGTGCGGGCGACGGCCTTCGACACGCTGGACTTGCCCGAACCGGCCGGGCCGTCGATGGCGATGAACTTGTGCGCGTCGGTCGCGGAAGCCGGTGCCGCGGACGGGGTGGTGGTGTCAGTCATTGGTGTTCCCCGCAATCCGCCAGCCGCGTTCCTGGAGCCCGGTGATCGCCCCGTGCAGTGCAGCGGGGTCGACGCTGATCTCGGCCAGGCCGAACTGGGCCCCGGGCGAGTGCTCGAGTCGGAGGTCCTCGACGTTCACACCGAGTTCTCCGAGCTCGCCGAACAGGCGACCCAGCTGACCGGCGGTGTCGTCGATCATGACGATGAGCGACTCGAAGCGCTGGTTCTGTCCGTGCTTTCCGGGAAGGCGGTCGACGCCGTCGTTCCCCTGACGGATCGTCTCCGCGACGATGCGCCGGGCACCGGGAGCGCCCGGCTCACGCAGCGCGGCGGCGACGTCGGCGAGATCGCCCGCGAGGGCGTCCAGGATCTCGACGACGGGACCGGCGTTGGCGCCGAGGATCTGCACCCAGAGCTCGGGGGCGGAGGCGGCGATGCGTGTGATGTCGCGCACTCCCTGGCCGGCGAGGCGCAGAGCGCCCTCCTCAGCATCCGCGAGACGGCCGGCGAGCAGGCTCGCCACCACCTGCGGCACGTGAGAGGTGAGCGCGACGGAGCGGTCGTGCTCCTCCGGCGTCATCTCGAGCGGCATGGCCCCCACGTCGAGCGCGAGGGCTTCGACCAGAGCGAGATCGGCGGCCTTCGTGTCTTCGTCACGGCACACGACCCAGGGCCGACCGACGAACAGGTCGGCGCGCGCCGAGATCGCTCCCCCGCGCTCGCGCCCGGCGAGCGGATGCGAGCCGATGTAGCGGGTGAGGTCGACGCCCCGTGCCTGCAGCGTGCGGAACGGCTCGAGCTTCACGCTGGCGACGTCGGTGACGACGGCCTCTGGGAAGCGTTCGAGTTCGGCCTGGATCACGTCGGCGGTGACGTCGGGCGGCACGGCCACCACGATCAGGGCGGGCTCGTCATCGTCGGCGGCGAGGCGACCGGCGCCGTAGTCGACCGCGAGGCGGAGCTGCGCGGGCGAGGCATCCGTCAGCACGACGTCGATGCCCTTCGACCGGAGCGCATGTCCGACGCTCGCCCCGAGCAGGCCGGCACCGACGACGCGGACGGTGCCGGAGAGCCGCGGCGCGACGGCACCTGCCCTCCGCGCCGTGGGCGCACTCGTCGTATCGGTCATTCGTTCTCCTGCTCGCCTGGCGCCTCGGCGACACCGGAATCCCGGCGCGACAGGGTGAGAAGCGCGCCGAGTTCGATTTTAGTCAGTTCCCGCGTCTTCCCGGCCGGGAGGGTTCCCAGGTGGAGCGGTCCGAACTGCCGACGCACCAGTTCGGTGACCGGGTGGCCGACCGCGGCGAGCATCCGGCGCACGATGCGGTTGCGTCCGGAGTGCAGGGTCAGCTCGACCAGGCTCGACCCGCGCGAGGTGTCCAGCAGGCGCGCCTTGTCGGCCGCGATCGGACCGTCCTCGAGCTCGATGCCCTTCGTGAGCTTCGAGATCGTCTGGGCCAGCACCGTGCCCTCGACCTTGGCGATGTAGACCTTGGTCACCCCGAAGGACGGGTGGGCGAGCACGTGCGCGAGCGCGCCGTCGTTGGTGAGGATCAACAGACCGCTGGTCTCCGCGTCGAGGCGGCCCACGTTGTAGAGACGCTCCTCGTAGTTTTCGGTGAAGCGACGGAGGTCGGGAAGACCGCTCTCGTCCTTCATGCTGCTGACGACGCCGGTGGGCTTGTTGAGCATGACGTAGCGCTTGGAGACGTCCAGCTGCACGGCGGTGCCGTCGACGTCGACGAGGTCGTGCTCCGGGTCGATGCGCCGGCCGAGCTCCGAGACGACGATGCCGTTGACGCGGATGCGCCCCTCGGTGATGTACTGCTCGACGACGCGGCGCGAAGCCACCCCGGCGCCGGCGAGCACCTTCTGCAGACGGATGCCCTCGGGGGCGCCCTCGGAGTCGGTGGAGGCCTCGAAGCCGCTCATCGGATGGTCCCTTCGTCGAAACCGTCTGCACCGTCATCGAGCAGAGGGGAGATCGGGGGCAGCTCGTCCAGCGAGTTGATGCCCAGGTGCTGCAGGAGTGCGTCGGTGGTGCCGTAGTTGATCGCGCCGGTCTCGGAGTCGGCGAACAGCTCGGTGATGAGACCACGGGCGAGGAGGGTGCGCACGACGGAGTCCACGTTCACCGCACGGATGGAGGCGACCTGACTGCGCGTCACCGGCTGCTTGTACGCGATGACCGCCAACGTCTCGAGCGCCGCCTGCGAGAGTCGAGCCGGGGCCTGTCCGCCGACGAACTCGGCGACCAGCGAATCGAGGTCCTCGCGCACATAGAGACGCCAGCCGCCGCCGACCTCGCGAAGCTCGAAACCACGGCGCGGGCCCTTGCCCTTCCCGTCGTAGTCGTCGACCAGCGTCTCGAGCGTCTGCCGCACGGCGGGTACCGGGGAGCCGACCGCGGCGGCCAGCGCCACCAGCCCGAGCGGCTCGTCGACGATGAGGAGGATGGCCTCGATGCGCTCGGACAGCGGGATCTCGGTCGCCTCGGTCGCCTCGTCGACGGTCTCGGTCATGTCATCGGTCATAGTCGGCCCCCAGGGTCGCAAGAGTCTCGTCCGACCAGGAGTCGGCTGCCCAGCGCAGCGTGAGCTCGCCGAGCGGTTCCAGTTGTTCGAAGGACAGGGCCGCGTGGCGGTACAGCTCCAGCACCGAGATGAAGCGCGCGACGACGATGCCGGGCTCGCTCACCCCCGAGACGAGCTCGCGGAAGCTCAGCGACTCCGTGCCGCGCAGCAACGTGACGACGATCGCCGCCTGCTCGCGGATGCTGACCAGCGGCGCGTGCAGATGATCGAGGCCGACGTGCGGGATCTCCTTGGGCGCGAACGCCAGGAGCGCGAGTGCCGCGAAGTCGTCGACGGTCAAGGACCACACGAGCTCGGGCGTCTGTTTACGGTGCTTCTCGTCGAGGCGTGCCGCGCGCACGTGCCGACGGTCCTCACGCTGCAGACAGCGGGAGAACCACGCCGAGACCTCCTTGAAGGCCCGGTACTGCAGCAGGCGGGCGAACAGCAGGTCGCGCGCCTCGAGCAGCGCGACGGCCTCGGCATCCACCAATTCGCCCTGCGGGAGAAGCCCGGCCACCTTCATGTCGAGGAGCGTCGCCGCGACGACGAGGAACTCGGACGCCTGGTCCAGCTCCTCCTCGTTCTCGAGCTGACCGAGGTAGGCGATGAACTCGTTCGTGACCGCGCTCAGCGAGACCTCGGTGATGTCCATCTCGTGCTTCGAGATGAGGTTCAGGAGCAGATCGAACGGGCCGTCGAAGTTGGACAGCGAGACCCGGAAGCCCGGCTCGGGCACGACCGTATCTTCCGCGCTCTCCTCGAGCGTCGCGTCGACGGACTCCTCGCTAGGCGACAGCGCCACGGGCGACCAGCTCCCGCGCCAGCCGCAGGTATGCCTGAGCGGCCGCGTGCTCGGGGGCGAACTCGGTGATGGGCACACCCGACACCGAGGCGTCGGGGAACTTCACGGTACGGCCGATCACGGTCTCCAGCACATCGTCTCCGAAGGCCTCGACCACGCGCTCGAGGACCTCGCGGGAGTGCAGCGTGCGCGGGTCGTACATCGTCGCCAGCAGGCCGTCCATCGTGATGGAGGGGTTCAACCGGTCGCGCACCTTGTCGATCGTCTCGATGAGCAGCGCCACACCGCGCAGGGCGAAGAACTCGCACTCGAGCGGGATGATCACGCCGTGTGCGGCCGTGAGGGCGTTGACCGTGAGGATGCCGAGCGAGGGCTGGCAGTCGATGAGGATGACGTCGTACTCTCCCGCGACCTGGCGCAGGACCCGGGCGAGGATCGTCTCGCGGGCGACCTCGTTGACGAGGTGCACCTCGGCGGCCGACAGGTCGATGTTCGCGGGCATCACGTCGAGGCCCTCGACGCTGGAGTGCACGATCGCGTCATGCGCGTCGCGCTTCGTGTCGAGCAGGAGGTCATAGATCGTCGGCACGTCGTGCGTCGGGATGCCGAGACCGGCGGACAGTGCGCCCTGCGGGTCGAAGTCGACGGCGAGCACCTTCCGGCCGTACTCCGCGAGAGCTGCGGCCAGGTTGATGGAGGTCGTCGTCTTGCCGACGCCGCCCTTCTGATTGCACAGCGCGATGATGCGTGCAGGGCCGTGGGACTTCAGCGGTTCCGGGATCGCGAACCCGTGATACGGACGGCCGGTGGGTCCCATGGGGGTCTCGTCGGCCTTCTGCGCCTTCGCCCTGGACTTCGCCACTTTCTCAGCCACCGATTCTCCTGCTCCTTCGTGCTTGGTCGATTGTACCGGTCGGCCCGTTCCTCAGCCGCCTCGGCACGCGGCACGGCGCCCGTCCCGCATCGGCGGACGTCACCGCGCGCGCGGGTGCGAGGTGGCGTAGATGTCTCGCAGGGTGTCCACCGAGACGTGCGTGTAGATCTGCGTCGTCGCGACCGACGAGTGCCCGAGCAGCTCCTGCACCACGCGCACGTCGGCGCCGCCCTGCAGCAGATGCGTCGCGAAGGAGTGCCGCAGCGTGTGCGGCGAGACCTCGGAGGTGATCTGCGCCTTCTCGGCGGCCGCCCGGATCACGAGCCAGGCGCTCTGCCGCGACAACGGTGCTCCGCGTGCACCGAGGAAGAGCCGGGCCGACGCGTGCCCCTTCGCCGCGAGCGCCGGACGCACGCGCGTGAGATACGCATCGACGGCTGCGCGCGCGAACGATCCGATCGGCACGATGCGCTCCTTCGACCCCTTGCCCCGCAGCCGCAGCACATCGCCGTGTGCCAGGTCGTCGACGTCGAGCCCGATCGCCTCGGACACGCGGGCACCCGTGGCATAGAGAAGCTCCAGGAGCGCGCGGTCGCGCACGCCGATCGGATCCTCCGGTGACGGAGCACCGAGCAGCCGCTCGACCTGATCGATCGTCAGCGCCTTCGGGAGTCGACGCGGGGCCTTGGGGGGACGCAGCCGTCCGCTCGGGTCATCGATCTCGATTCCTTCCCGAGCGAGGAATCGATGCCAGCCCCGCACCGACGATTGCAGCCGCGCGAGACTCGACGACGCCGGGGCCGGCTCGGCCGAGGCGCGTTCCGCGATGAAGCGGTCGATCACCGCCGCCGTGACCGCCGACGTGTCGGTGATGCCTTCGGCCGCCAGCCACTCCGTGTAGACCCCGAGGTCGCGCCGATACGCGGCGATCGTGTGCTCGCTCAGACCGCGCTCGATCGTGACATGACGCAGGTACGCGTCGCGGGCGCGCTCGAGCAGCATCCCTCAGCCCCGATCGCGGAGCCTCTGCGCCGCGGCCAGCACGCCGATCGTGAGGATGCCGTTGTGCATGCGGCCGCCGAGAACGGCCTCCACCGCATCGTCCAGCGGCACCCACTCGACGCGGATGTCGGCTTCCTCGTCCTCACGGTCGTGCGGGCGCTCGGCCGAGGCGATGCCCGTCGCGAGGAAGATGTGGATCATCTCGTCGTTGCCGCCGGGGGTGGTCCACGAGGAGACCAGCGGCTCCCAGTGGGTGGCCACCAGGTCCGCCTCCTCCGCGAGCTCGCGCTGGGCGGCCGCGAGCGGCTCCTCCCCTTCGACGTCGAGCAGACCTGCGGGCAGCTCCCAATCCCGATGACGGATCGGATGCCGGTACTGCTGGATCAGCAGGACACGCCCGTCGTCGTCGAGCGCGAGGATAGCCACGGCGCCCGTGTGGTCGACGTACTGCCGCACGATCTCGCCGTCGCCGTAGCGCACGCGGTCGGAGCGCACGTCCCAGACCCTGCCTTCGTAGACGAGGTCGCTCTGGAGCACCTCCGGCTCGAACGGCTCGTCCCGGAGGGGCTCGATCGGCTCAGGCATCGGCCGTGACGTCATCGCTCACGTCGAACAGTTCGCTCGCACGGTGACGCTCGATCGCGGCGCCGACGAGCCCGCGGAACAGCGGGTGCGGCGCGGTCGGGCGCGAGCGCAGTTCCGGGTGCGCCTGCGTGGCGATGTAGTACGGGTGCACGTCGCGCGGCAGCTCGACGTACTCGACCAGGTCGAGCTCGGGGTTGAGGCCCGAGAAAACCAGGCCGGCGTCCGTCAGACGGTCGCGGTAGGCGTTGTTGACCTCGTAGCGGTGGCGGTGCCGCTCGGAGGCCTCCGGCGCGCCGTACAGCTCACGAGCGAGCGATCCTTCGGCGAGGGTCGCCTGGTACAGACCGAGGCGCATCGTGCCGCCGAGGTCGCCTCCGTCGAGGATGTCGATCTGCTCGGCCATCGTGGCGATGACGGGCTCGGCGGTCTCCGGGTCGAACTCGCTCGACGAGGCGCCGACGATGCCGGCCACATCGCGTGCGTACTCGATGACCATGCACTGCAGGCCGAGGCACAGGCCCAGCGTCGGGATGCCCTGCTCGCGTGCGAACTTGAGGGCGCCGAGCTTGCCCTCGATGCCGCGGATGCCGAAGCCGCCGGGAACGCAGATGCCGTCGAGCTCGGCCAGCTGCTCCTGGGCGCCTTCCGGCGTCTCGCAGAGGTCCGAGGGGATCCAGCGGATGTTGACCTTGGTCTCCTGCGCGAAACCACCGGCCTTGAGGGCCTCGGTCACGGAGAGGTAGGCGTCGGGCAGGTCGATGTACTTGCCGACCAGACCGATCGTGACCTCGTGCTTGGGGTTGTGCACGGCGTGCAGCACCTTGCTCCAGCGCGTCCAATCGACCTCTTCCGCGGCCTCCTGGTCGAGGCCGAGGCGGCGCACGATGTACGAGTCGAGCCCCTGGTCGTTGAGCGTCGACGGGATGTCGTAAATGCTCGGCAGGTCGACCGTGTTGATGACGCCTTCAACATCGACGTCGCACATGAGGGCGATCTTGTTGCGGTTGCTCGCGCTCACGGGGCGATCGCTGCGGAGCACGAGCGCGTCGGGCTGGATACCCACCTGACGGAGCGCCGCGACGGAGTGCTGCGTGGGCTTGGTCTTCTGCTCCCCCGACGCACCCATGAACGGGACGAGCGAGACGTGCACGAAGAACACGCTGTCGCGGCCGAGCTCGTGGCGCAGCTGGCGGGCGGACTCGAGGAAGGGCTGCGACTCGATGTCGCCGACCGTGCCTCCGACCTCAGTGATGATCACATCGGGGCGCGGGTCCTCCGAGGCCTGAAGACGCATGCGGCGCTTGATCTCGTCGGTGATGTGCGGGATGACCTGCACCGTGTCGCCGAGGTACTCGCCGCGGCGCTCGCGCGCGATCACCTGCGAGTAGATCTGGCCGGTGGTGACGTTCGCGGCCTCGGACAGGTTGATGTCGAGGAACCGCTCGTAGTGGCCGATGTCGAGGTCGGTCTCGGCGCCGTCGTCCGTGACGAAGACCTCACCGTGCTGGAACGGGTTCATCGTGCCGGGATCGACGTTCAGATAAGGGTCGAGCTTCTGCATCACGACGCGCAGACCGCGGGCCGTGAGGAGGTTGCCGAGGCTGGCCGCCGTCAGTCCCTTACCCAAAGACGAAACGACACCACCAGTCACGAAGATGTGCTTGGTCGTGTCGTTCTTGGGTGCCGCGGAAGAAGAGTTCATCACGGGCTTCGATCCTATCAGGCGGTGGGGACGCGGAGGCTGAGAAGTTCACGCGCATGGGTCAGCGCGGCGTCGGAATCGGTGAGTCCGGACAGCAGACGGGCCATCTCGGCCTCTCGGTCTTCGCCCTCGAGACGCCGCACGCTCGAGGCCGTGACCGCGCCATCATTGGCCTTCACGACCGACAGGTGATTGTTCGCGAACGCCGCCACCTGCGCGAGGTGCGTCACCGCGATGACTTGCGATTTCTCTGCGAGCCGGGCGAGTCGCCGCCCCACTTCGATGGCGGCCGCACCTCCGATACCGGCGTCGACCTCGTCGAAGACGAACGTCGGGACCGGGTCGGTCGCCGCGATGACGACCTCGATGGCGAGCATCACGCGAGACAGCTCGCCGCCCGAGGCCCCCTTGGAGACGGAGCGGGGCTCGGCACCCGGATGCGGGGCGAGGAGGATGGCGACGTCGTCCCGACCGTGGGTGCTCTCGGCCCCCTCCGAGACGGCGACCTCGAGGCGCGCATCCGGCATCGCGAGGGCGTGCAGCTCGTCGGTCACGGCGTCGCCGAGGCGGACGGCGGCGTCCGTGCGCACAGCGGTCAGCGCGGCGGCGTGCGCATCGAGTTCGGCGCGCGCCGCGTCACGCTCGGCGATGAGACGTTCGATGCGATCACCATCGTCGTCGAGCTCGGCCAGGCGGGCGGACCCCGTCTGCCACAGCGCGAGAGCTTCGTCCAGGGAACCGTGTGCACGGATCAAGGTCCCGCG
>NZ_JBLVOH010000003.1:14561-16852 GCF_053543675.1 Microbacterium umsixpiens | reverse complement strand
CTCTTCGACGGCGGCGAGCTCGTGGGGGCCCGTCTCGTCGAGGTCGGCCAGATAGGCGGAGAGCAGACCGGCGGTGTCGGCGATCCGGTATCCGATGTCGGCGATGCTTTCGCCGATCTCGGTGAGTTTCGCATCGGCGGTGCGCTCGAGCAGGCGACGCGCCTCGGCGACGAGGGCCGATGCGTCGGGTTCGCCGTCTTCGCTCGAGAGCGCGCCATGCGCGAGAGAGGCCGCGAGGCGCAGCTCTTCGGCGTTCGCGAGTCGCTCCGCGCGTTCGGCGAGCTCCTGATCCTCCCCCGGCTCCGGCGCGGTCGCCTCGATCAGGGCGAGGGCTTCGCGCAGCCGAGCTGCTTCCTCCGCACGGCGGTCGCGGTTCTCGGTGATCTCGGAGATCTCGGCGTCGAGTGTTCGCCACCGGACGAAGGAGCCGGCGTACGTCTCGAGCGCCTTCGCGATCGGCGCACCGCCGAAGCGGTCGAGCGCGTCGCGCTGCGCGGCCGCGGAGCGCAGACGCAGCTGCTCGGACTGTCCGTGGACCACGACGAGTTCTTCGGCCAGAGCCGAGAGCACGCCTGCCGGTGCCGCGCGGCCACCGACGCTCGCGCGGCTGCGGCCCTCAGCGCTCAGCGTGCGCGAGACGTAGAGTTCGGCGTTGCCTGCCCCTGCGGGCTCCAGCTCTCCCCCGGCGTCCGCGACGATCTCGGCCACGTCGCCCTCCTCGGGGACGATCCACACCCCGGCGACCGAGGCCTGCGCAGCGCCGGCGCGCACCGCGCCGGAATCGGCGCGCTGGCCCAGCAGCAGGCCGAGTCCCGTGACCACCATAGTCTTGCCGGCACCGGTCTCGCCGGTGATCGCCGTGAATCCCGGACCGAGGGGCAGCACGGCGTCGGCGATCACGCCGAGGCCCTGCATCCGCATCTCCTCGATCATGACGGCGCCCCCGGCGCCTGACCGCGCCATCCTTCGACGGGCAGCTGGAACTTGCGCACGAGCCGGTCGGTGAACGCCGTGGGGTGCAGCCGTGCGAGGCGCACCGGACGTGAGGACCGCCGGACGACGACGCGTGCGCCGGGAGGCAGGTCGTGCGAGCGTCGCCCGTCGCACCACAGGATGCCGGAGCCGTCGGTGCGCTCGAGCATCTCGATGGCGACTGCGGCGTCAGGGCTCACGACCAGGGGTTTGGCGAAGAGCGCGTGCGCCGACAGCGGCACCACGGCGATCGCCTCGACGCTGGGCCAGATGACCGGTCCCCCGGCGGAGAAGTTGTAGGCGGTCGAGCCGGTGGGAGTGGAGATGACCATGCCGTCGCAGCCGAAGCTCGACAGCGGGCGACCGTCGATCTCGAGGACGACTTCGATCATCCGCTCCCGGCTCGCCTTCTCGACCGTGGCCTCGTTGAGGGCCCAGGTCTCGTACACGACCGCCCCTGCGGCATCCTTCACCCGCACGGAAAGCGCGAGCCGTTCCTCGACCTCGTAGTCACGATCGATCACGCGGCGGACGGCCTTGTCCATGTCGTCGCGGTCGATCTCGGCGAGGAAGCCGACGTGGCCCATGTTGATGCCCAGCACGGGTGCGCCGCTGTCACGGACGAGCTCGGCCGCACGAAGGATGGTCCCGTCGCCGCCCAGCACGATCGCCAGTTCGAGGTCAGCCGGATCGACGGATGCGCCGAGCACCTCGGTGTCGGCGAAGAACTCGTCCACGGCCACGAGGGCCTCATGGTCGTCGGCGGCCAGCACCGGCCGGGCTCCGGCCTCGCGGAGCGCCCCGATCACCCGACGGGCCGCGTCGACCGTGTCCACTCGGCCGGCGTGGGCGACGACCAGGATGCTGCGCTCGTTCATCGTCCTCCTGCCAGTCGGTTGATGGTGTCCAACCATTCTGTCGGATTGCTGCCCCGACCCGGCGCGAGGTGCACCAGATACTCGGCATTCCCGTGCGTTCCGAGGATCGGGGAGGGCAGGATGCCGAGCATCCCGAACCCGAGATCCCAGGCGGCCCACACCGTGCGGGCGACGGCGTCCGCACGCGTGGCGGGGTCGGTCACCAGACCGCCGCGCACCGCGGTTCGCCCGACCTCGAACTGCGGCTTCACGAGCAGCAGGACGTCGGATCCCGGCTCGGCGATGACCGCCACTGCGGGCAGAACGAGCTCTAGCGAGATGAACGACAGGTCCCCGACGATGAGGTCGGGCGCGTCGCTCTCGCCGGTCGCCTCCGCGAGGTTCTCACGCGTCATGTGCCGCACGTTGTAGCCCTCGACGGCGACGACGCCGGGGTCGGCC
>NZ_JBLVOH010000003.1:0-14541 GCF_053543675.1 Microbacterium umsixpiens | reverse complement strand
CGTGCCCGACGTCGACCGCGAGGACCTTTCGTGCGCCGCGCTCGCGGAGCACCTGCGTGAAACCTCCCGTGGAGGCCCCCATGTCCAGTGCGAGCCGCCCCTCGACGGGGATCGCGAATCCGTCGAGCCCGGCGATGAGCTTGTGGGCCGCGCGGCCGACATAGTGGTCGGCACCCGCGATCGTGATCTGCGCCTCATCGTCGACGGCGGTCGAAGCCTTCACCGCCTGGCGGCCATCGATGCTCACGAGCCCTTCGGCTATGAGCGTGGCGGCGTGGCTGCGCGAACGGGCGAGTCCTCGGGCGGCGAGGGCGGCATCGAGTCGCGTCATCGGGATCCCGGAGTCTCCCGTTGATCGAGCTTCGCGCCGCTCTCGAGGCGTCGGGAGAGCTCGTCGTGCAGGCTCGCGTACGCATCGGCTCGCGCCGGAAGGGGCTGCCCCTCGATCAGACGCAGACGGCTCCACAGGCCGTCGGTCGGCGCACTCGTCGTCTCTTCGCTCACGGTTCCACTGTACGCGGCGCCTCCGACGGCGGCCGGAGCGACGCGAGCTGCCTCAGGGGCGATGGAAGGGGTCGTCGTAGAGACGCTCGGGAACGCGCAGCACGAACACGGGTGTCCCCGATGCCCAGATCGCGGCCGCGCCGGCGCGCAGCAGGTCGATCTGAGATCCGGACTCCGTCACGATCTCGACGTCCGCCCCCACGACCCGCACGGCGGCGCCGTTCACGTCGAACACGCCATCGCGTTCCGTGACCTCCGGGTACGGGACATGCAGCTCACGCAGGTCGCCGAGGATGTAGGTCGGGCGCGAGCCCTCGGGAGCGGCCAGCACATGCTTGGGACGGTCGATTCCGGTGAGGACGAGCACCGAGTCGATCCCGACCCGGCTCGCACCCATGATGTCCGTGTCGAGCCGGTCGCCGATGAACAGCGCCTTCTGTGCGCCGAACCGGGCGAGCGCCTCTTCGAAGATGGGGGCCTCCGGCTTGCCGGCGACGGTAGCCAGCCGACCGATGGCCGTGTGCACCGCGGACACGAGAGTGCCGTTACCCGGTGCGACACCGCGCTCACGCGGGATCGTCCAATCCGTGTTCGTGGCGATCCATGGGATCCCACCCTCGTCTTCGGGAAGTTTGAGGGCGAATGCGGCTTCGGCGAGATCGGTCCACGCCACCTCCGGGGCGAACCCCTGGACGACGGCGCTCGGCGAATCCTCGGCGCTGCGCGTGACCGTGTAGCCGGCCTTCTGCACCTCGTCGACGAGGCCGTCGCCGCCGACGACGAGGATCGTCGCCGGCGCGGGCACCATCTTCGCCATCAGCCGCATCGCCGCCTGCGGGCTCGTGACCACATCGGCCGCATCGACGCGGAGCCCCAGGCTGCTGAGGTGCTCCGCGACGGATGCGTCAGTGCGGGCCGCGTTGTTGGTGATGTAACCGAGTCGCGCCGACTTCGCGGCCTCATTGAGACTGTCGACCGCATGCGGCAATGCGCCGGGGCCTGCGTACACCACGCCGTCGAGATCAGCGAGGATCGTGTCGACCCCGTCGACGGGGGTGCGCAGAGCGCGCTTGCGTGAGAACAGCGCCACTACGCCTCCGGGTCCGCGTCGTCGGTCTCGTCCTCACCCAGGAGCTCGCGGACCTCGTCCTCGACCGTGGGCTCTTCGGCGTCGGTCTCGTCAGCCATGGCGTCGGAGTCCGCAGCGGGCTCTTCAGACACTTCCTCGTCCGCTTCGTCATCCGTCTCGTCGGAATCCGCAGCGGCCTCGACGACGTCAGCCTCGTCTGCTTCATCGGCCGGTTCGGCGACCTCGTCGTCGAGGAACTCGCCCTCGATCATGCTGTCCTCGATGAAGATCTCCTCGTCACCGGCCTCGTCGATCCCGAGTGCCTCGGCAGCGACCTCGGCACGGTGTGCCCAGAAAGCGGCCTCATCGGTGCGTCCGAGGTCTTCGAGAACAGCGGCACGAGCGGCGAACAGAGCAGGGCTCCATTCGAAAGCCCGATCCGGGTCGAGCTCGGGGATCTCGAGCTCGCCGAGCGCAAGCTCCAGATCGCCCTGATCCAGACGAGCACCCGACATCGCGATCGCCAGTGCGACACGCACGGGAGTCTCGAGGGCAGACCGGTCCACAGCGCGGCCGGTCTCGAGCGCGCGATCGGAACGTCCGATGCCACGCTCGCTGTCGACCATCAGCGCGATCTGATCGTCCTTGCCCGAGATGCGTCGGTAGGTGCGGAGTTCGCGGAGAGCAAGGGCGAAGTCACCCGTCGCGTAAGCGGTGATGCCGAGAGTCTCGCGGACGATCGCGATACGGCCAGCGCGTCGAGACGCCGCCAGCGCGTGCTCGTGCGCAAGCGCGGGGTCCTCGTCGATGAGCTTCGACGCCATCGCCAGGTGACGCGCGACGTGCTCGGCGTTCTCCTTGCTCAGGGTCTTGAGCTCGTTGCGAGCGCCCCCGTTGAGGTCGCGCGCAGTGATCTCGTCGGGAATCTGCGGCTCATCGAACCGCGGACGCTCATTCGCCGCCTGAGCCGGACGCTCCCGACCGGCGCCTCCGCGCTGCGGGAACGAGCGGGACTTGTCGCGATCACCACCGTCACGGCGCGGCGCCGAATCGCGGCGCGGGGCACCACCATCACGGTTGTAGCCACCGCCTTCACGACGGGGAGCTGCACCGTCACGGTTGTACCCGCCACCTTCGCGACGCGGGGCACCACCGTCACGGTTGTACCCACCGCCCTCGCGACGCGGGGCTGCACCGTCACGGTTGTAGCCACCGCCCTCGCGACGCGGGGCACCACCATCACGGTTGTAGCCGCCACCCTCACGACGGGGAGCCGCACCGTCACGGTTGTAGCCACCGCCCTCACGACGCGGGGCACCACCATCCCGGTTGTACCCGCCGCCCTCACGGCGCGGGGCTGCACCGTCACGGCTGTTTCCGGGGCGTCCGCCAGAAGCGCGATTACCGCGCGATCCGCTGTCGTCGTTGCGACGCGGACGGCGCTCTTCCTCTTCTGGCATGATGCTCCCTGTTCTATTCGTGTAAACGCAAAATGGCCACCCATCGATGGGTGGCCATTTTGTCTAAAAGGAGTCCGGCGGTGTCCTACTCTCCCACAGGGTCCCCCCTGCAGTACCATCGGCGCTGTGAGGCTTAGCTTCCGGGTTCGGAATGTAACCGGGCGTTTCCCTCACGCTATGGCCGCCGAAACACTATTGATGTTTCAATCAAACACATAACAAAGTCATTGTTGTTATGCGGTTCTCGACCGTACATCGAGAACCACTCAGTGGACGCGTAGCACCAACAAACGGTGTGTTATCAAGTCATCGGCTTATTAGTACCAGTCAGCTGCATGCATTACTGCACTTCCACATCTGGCCTATCAACCCAGTAGTCTGGCTGGGAGCCTCTCACCCGAAGGTATGGAAATCTCATCTTGAGGCCGGCTTCCCGCTTAGATGCTTTCAGCGGTTATCCATCCCGAACGTAGCTAATCAGCGGTGCTCCTGGCGGAACAACTGACACACCAGAGGTTCGTCCAACCCGGTCCTCTCGTACTAGGGTCAGATCCTCTCAAATTTCCTACGCGCGCAGCGGATAGGGACCGAACTGTCTCACGACGTTCTAAACCCAGCTCGCGTACCGCTTTAATGGGCGAACAGCCCAACCCTTGGGACCTACTCCAGCCCCAGGATGCGACGAGCCGACATCGAGGTGCCAAACCATGCCGTCGATATGGACTCTTGGGCAAGATCAGCCTGTTATCCCCGAGGTACCTTTTATCCGTTGAGCGACAGCGCTTCCACAAGCCACTGCCGGATCACTAGTCCCGACTTTCGTCCCTGCTCGACCTGTCAGTCTCACAGTCAAGCTCCCTTGTGCACTTACACTCGACACCTGATTGCCAACCAGGTTGAGGGAACCTTTGGGCGCCTCCGTTACTTTTTGGGAGGCAACCGCCCCAGTTAAACTACCCACCAGGCACTGTCCCTGAACCGGATTACGGTTCGAAGTTAGATATCCAGAGTGACCAGAGTGGTATTTCAACAATGACTCCACACGAACTAGCGTCCATGCTTCAAAGTCTCCCACCTATCCTACACAAGCCACACCGAACACCAATACCAAGCTGTAGTAAAGGTCACGGGGTCTTTCCGTCCTGCTGCGCGTAACGAGCATCTTTACTCGTAATGCAATTTCGCCGAGTTCGCGGTTGAGACAGTTGGGAAGTCGTTACGCCATTCGTGCAGGTCGGAACTTACCCGACAAGGAATTTCGCTACCTTAGGATGGTTATAGTTACCACCGCCGTTTACTGGGGCTTAAATTCTCAGCTTCGCCTTACGGCTAACCGGTCCTCTTAACCTTCCAGCACCGGGCAGGCGTCAGTCCGTATACATCGTCTTGCGACTTGGCACGGACCTGTGTTTTTAGTAAACAGTCGCTACCCACTAGTCTCTGCGGCCTCCAAACGCTTTCGGGAGTAAATCCCTATACGCCGAAGGCCCCCCTTCTCCCGAAGTTACGGGGGCATTTTGCCGAGTTCCTTAACCACGATTCTCTCGATCTCCTTGGTATTCTCTACCTGACCACCTGAGTCGGTTTGGGGTACGGGCGGCTAGAACCTCGCGTCGATGCTTTTCTTGGCAGCATAGGATCACCCACTTTTTATCCGCATCGTGTCTCAGCCTTAATGAATCGCGGATTTGCCTACGACTCGGCCTACGCACTTGCACCAGGACAACCATCGCCTGGCTTGGGCTACCTTCCTGCGTCACACCTGTTAATACGCTAACCGCACCAGAATGGGGTCGTGCGCTAGGCCCAGAGCGTCACCCCGAAGGGATCAGTCACTGGGATTCAGACACTTAGCACTACTGGATTAGCTTGGGCGGTTCTTCGCCGGTACGGGAATATCAACCCGTTGTCCATCGACTACGCCTGTCGGCCTCGCCTTAGGTCCCGACTTACCCAGGGAAGATTAGCTTGACCCTGGAACCCTTGGTCTTTCGGAGGACGTGTTTCTCACACGTCATTCGCTACTCATGCCTGCATTCTCACTCGTGTAGCCTCCACGGCTGGTTCACACCGCCGCTTCGCTGGCCACACGACGCTCTCCTACCCATCAACACGGCTGGACCACGAAGGCCTACCAATAATGTCAATGCCACAACTTCGGTGGCGTGCTTGAGCCCCGTTACATTGTCGGCGCGGAATCACTTGACCAGTGAGCTATTACGCACTCTTTCAAGGGTGGCTGCTTCTAAGCCAACCTCCTGGTTGTCAAGGCAACTCCACATCCTTTCCCACTTAGCACGCGCTTTGGGACCTTAGTTGGTGGTCTGGGTTGTTTCCCTCTCGACTATGAAGCTTATCCCCCACAGTCTCACTGCTGCGCTCTCACTTACCGGCATTCGGAGTTTGGCTGACGTCAGTAACCTTGTAGGGCCCATCGGCCATCCAGTAGCTCTACCTCCGGCAAGAAACACGCAACGCTGCACCTAAATGCATTTCGGAGAGAACCAGCTATCACGAAGTTTGATTGGCCTTTCACCCCTATCCACAGCTCATCCCCTCAGTTTTCAACCTAAGTGGGTTCGGTCCTCCACGACGTCTTACCGTCGCTTCAACCTGGCCATGGATAGATCACTTCGCTTCGGGTCTAGGACATGCGACTGAATCGCCCTATTCAGACTCGCTTTCGCTACGGCTACCCCACACGGGTTAACCTCGCCACATATCGCTAACTCGCAGGCTCATTCTTCAAAAGGCACGCTGTCACCCCTACTAAGGAGGCTCCAACGGTTTGTAAGCAAACGGTTTCAGGTACTATTTCACTCCCCTCCCGGGGTACTTTTCACCTTTCCCTCACGGTACTTGTCCGCTATCGGTCATCTGGGAGTATTTAGGCTTATCAGGTGGTCCTGACAGATTCACACGGGATTTCACGGGCCCCGTGCTACTTGGGATACTCTTCGCGCCAAGAGAGGCATTTCGACTACGGGGTTGGCACCCTCTATGACCGGCCTTTCAAGACCGTTCGTCTATACCTTCTTGTAACGCCGCCACCTCGGCAGAGATGACTGAAAAGTCCCACAACCCCCAACGTGCAACACCTGCCGGCTATCACACACGCTAGGTTTAGCCTGTTCCGGTTTCGCTCGCCACTACTAACGGAATCGCGGTTGCTTTCTCTTCCTGTGGGTACTGAGATGTTTCACTTCCCCACGTTCCCTCTACCCGCCCTATATATTCAGGCGGGAGTCACTAGGTCGGCACGCCGCCCAGCGGGGTTTCCCCATTCGGACACCCTCGGATCAAAACTTGCTTATCAGTTCCCCGAGGCTTATCGCAGATTGCTACGTCCTTCTTCGGCTCCAGATGCCAAGGCATCCACCGTTTGCTCTTAAAGACTTGAAATCACATGAGTTTGAATCAAAAACTCGACCCCACCCGAAGATGGAATCTGAAATTGACTAATGATCTTTAAGATCATCTTGTGCAACTGACCGAAGTCAGCTGCAAGATGCTCGCGTCCACTGTGTAGTTCTCAAAGTACGGGCGGTGCCCCATCCACAACCCCACACGGGGGAAACAGAAAGAGGCCCAGAGTAACCGACTGTGCACTCGACCCAAAGGCCAGTGCGCATCCGGTCCCTCAGGACCCAACAGCGTGCAGGTGCGACATCCGCCACCCTCCCCGTTCCCACCAGATCCGAAGACCCGACGTACTAGAGAAGAACAACATCCTTCACACCATGTCAAATGTTCCACCCATGAGCTCCCAGCGAAGAACGAATGCCTTCGATCTGGGTTCTGGACACCCGGAGGTGTCAGATGCTCCTTAGAAAGGAGGTGATCCAGCCGCACCTTCCGGTACGGCTACCTTGTTACGACTTAGTCCTAATTACCGATCCCACCTTCGACGGCTCCCTCCAAAAAGGTTAGGCCACCGGCTTCAGGTGTTACCGACTTTCATGACTTGACGGGCGGTGTGTACAAGACCCGGGAACGTATTCACCGCAGCGTTGCTGATCTGCGATTACTAGCGACTCCGACTTCATGAGGTCGAGTTGCAGACCTCAATCCGAACTGGGACCGGCTTTTTGGGATTCGCTCCACCTCGCGGTATTGCAGCCCTTTGTACCGGCCATTGTAGCATGCGTGAAGCCCAAGACATAAGGGGCATGATGATTTGACGTCATCCCCACCTTCCTCCGAGTTGACCCCGGCAGTATCCCATGAGTTCCCACCATTACGTGCTGGCAACATAGAACGAGGGTTGCGCTCGTTGCGGGACTTAACCCAACATCTCACGACACGAGCTGACGACAACCATGCACCACCTGTTTACGAGTGTCCAAAGAGTTGACCATTTCTGGCCCGTTCTCGTATATGTCAAGCCTTGGTAAGGTTCTTCGCGTTGCATCGAATTAATCCGCATGCTCCGCCGCTTGTGCGGGTCCCCGTCAATTCCTTTGAGTTTTAGCCTTGCGGCCGTACTCCCCAGGCGGGGAACTTAATGCGTTAGCTGCGTCACGGAATCCGTGGAATGGACCCCACAACTAGTTCCCAACGTTTACGGGGTGGACTACCAGGGTATCTAAGCCTGTTTGCTCCCCACCCTTTCGCTCCTCAGCGTCAGTTACGGCCCAGAGATCTGCCTTCGCCATCGGTGTTCCTCCTGATATCTGCGCATTCCACCGCTACACCAGGAATTCCAATCTCCCCTACCGCACTCTAGTCTGCCCGTACCCACTGCAGGCCGGAGGTTGAGCCTCCGGATTTCACAGCAGACGCGACAAACCGCCTACGAGCTCTTTACGCCCAATAATTCCGGATAACGCTTGCGCCCTACGTATTACCGCGGCTGCTGGCACGTAGTTAGCCGGCGCTTTTTCTGCAGGTACCGTCACTTTCGCTTCTTCCCTGCTAAAAGAGGTTTACAACCCGAAGGCCGTCGTCCCTCACGCGGCGTTGCTGCATCAGGCTTGCGCCCATTGTGCAATATTCCCCACTGCTGCCTCCCGTAGGAGTCTGGGCCGTGTCTCAGTCCCAGTGTGGCCGGTCACCCTCTCAGGCCGGCTACCCGTCGACGCCTTGGTGAGCCATTACCTCACCAACAAGCTGATAGGCCGCGAGCCCATCCCCAACCGAAATTCTTTCCAGACGCAGACCATGCGGTCACGTCACATATCCAGTATTAGACGCCGTTTCCAGCGCTTATCCCAGAGTCAGGGGCAGGTTGCTCACGTGTTACTCACCCGTTCGCCACTGATCCCACAGAGCAAGCTCCGTGTTCACCGTTCGACTTGCATGTGTTAAGCACGCCGCCAGCGTTCATCCTGAGCCAGGATCAAACTCTCCGTAAAAAAGAAATGCATACGACACCGGGAAAACGGTGACGCAGCGAGTTTGATGCTGACCAAAGAGACAAATTCATTGCTGACTTTATCCGTTGCCAACCCCACAAGGAGGTTGGTCTTTGATCCAAAGGAATTCTCACCCCCACCGAAGTGGAGACGAGGATAATTTGGCATTTGACAAGTGCACGCTGTTGAGTTCTCAAGGATCGGATGCTCCCACGACCCAGCCATCACAGCCAGGCCCGCAGGGCAACTTCTCTATCTTACCCACCCTGTCCCGCTTGTCAAATCGGCGCGCCGTGCAGATCAGAGATCCGCAGCGCAGCTGATGACAGCCGCAGAAGAGGTGGATTCCCTATCCTAGACGCAAGCGCCTGATCTCTCAAGTGAGAGTGGATCGGGAGTGGTTCTCCGCTTGAGGGGGGTGAAGCTCTTGGCTCCTCCGCTTCCCTGTGGGGCGAACAAGTAATAAGTTACGGGGGTTCTGGGGTTCTGGCAAATCGGGGCATACACCCCGGGCGTGTCGCCCGGGCACCCTCGGCGCTTTACTCCGGATCAGCCGTGATTTCCGCCACCAGGAGCGCTCGAGAGTACGATCTGGCCATGCTCTCGCCCACCGATGACCCGACCATCAGCCCAGGGGTTGCTCTGCTCGATCGGGTCAGGATCCTGCTCGATCTCCCTCCCGTCGATCCAGCGCTCGACACTCACGCGACGGTCCCGCTCCCCTCCAGGCTGGCGACCGCGGAACTCGCCTGGGCCAGCGTCGCCTCTGCCCTGCTCGCCGCCGGTCGCTCGCCCGCGCTCATCGACCCGCACCGTGTGGCCACCGCCTACCGGAGCGACCGCGTGCTCGCGATCGACGGCGTCGCTCCCCCGGTGTGGTCGCCCTACTCGGGTTTCTGGCGGACCACGGACGGATGGGTCAGGACCCATGGGAACTACCCGCATCACGCCGCCGCTCTGCGCACCGCACTCGGACTGCAGGATGACGCCGACGCCGATGCGGTCCGCGTCGCACTCGAGGAACGGACGACGGCTGACGCCGTCGCGGGGATCACCCGACTCGGCGGACTCGCCGTCGCCGTGGCCGCCGAGGACCTCGCCGCTGATCGCGCCCTCCGAGCGACGCCGCTTCTCGAGGTCCGACGCACCGCCGCCTCCGCACGTCGTCGCCCACGCGGCTCACGAGCGACGGCGGCGCAGGATGATCGCCACCCCCTCGCCGGTATGCGCGTGCTCGACCTCACCCGCGTTATCGCCGGTCCCGTCTGCACCCGCACGCTCGCCCTCCTCGGCGCCGACGTGCTGCGCATCGATCCGCCGCACCTGCCCGAACCCGAGTGGCAGCACCTCGACACCGGGCACGGCAAGCGCTCGGCACGGTTGGATGCGCGCACCGCGCAGATGCACGACCTGCTCTCAGACGCCGATGCCGTGGTGCTCGGCTACCGTCCCGCCGCGCTGGACCGACTGGGACTTCATCCGAGTGTGCTCGCCGAACGGTATCCGGACCTGGTCGTCGCGCAACTGAGTGCCTGGGGCACGGAGCATCCCGATCGCGCCGGCTTCGACAGCCTCGTCCAGGCGGCATCCGGAATCGCGCTCATCGAGTCGCCGGACGGGGACCGCCCGGGCACGCTTCCCGCCCAGGCGCTCGACCACAGTGCCGGATACCTGCTCGCCGCCGCGGTGACGGCGCTGCTGCAACGCCGCACCGGCGAAGGCGGGTCCTGGTACACCGGCACCTCGCTCCGCCGCATCGCCGCCGAACTTCTCGGGATGCCGCGCAGCCGGGAGCCGGAAGGGGAGGCCGAGTTCGACGTCGGCCCGCACCTCGCGCGCTTCGAGGTCGACGGCAGGTCCCTCGTCACCTCGCGACCGGCGATGACCGGCCTCGAGTTCGATGCCCCGCACCTCTGGGGGTCGGATCAGGCGATCTGGTGACGACGGCCGCGAACCGCCAGAACGACGCAGAGCACGAAGGTGATCGCACCCCAGAGCGCACATGCCGGAGGCAGCACGCGATAGGCCAGATGCTGCACGGTGAACTCCGTGTCGATGGGACCGAACGCGATGATCCCCCAGACGAGCGCAGCGACCAGGATCACCGGAAGCGAGACCCACCACGCGATGCGCACCCCCTGCGGCAGCGACTGCGCGAAATCCGCGCGCGCTTCCCGTCGACGCAGCCAGAGCAGTGCCCAGACACCGATGATGAGCAGGCCGATCACACTCGACCCGTGCTGAAGCCACTTGAATCCGGGCAGCGGACCCCACATCGCGTCGAGACCGGGGAGCAGCTGCACGCCGGCACGACCTTCATGCGTGAAGAGATCCCAGAGGATGTGCGAGGCCACGCCGATCAGGAAAGACACCGCGAGGAGCACCGGATACCAGCGCTTCTCCCCCACGCCGACGGCTCGTCGTGCGGCTTCCGCGCCGCCCTCGCGCCAGTCCTCCGGGAGCCGACGCGCCAGCCACAGCGGCACGAGTTCCGGCACCGCGGGACGCAGGATCACGCGCCAGACGAGGAAGAGCACGAACGCGAGGAGTGCCGTCCACAGGATGTTGCCGAACGTGTGGGTGAACGAGTAGTTCAGCCCGACACCCCGCACGAACAGCGGCAGATCCGGCGTCATGGCGCCGATCGCGATCGCCGCGGGCACCAACGGCGTTCGGATGAACGGCAGCGCCACGAGCGCGTGACTGGGAGTGAAAGGCATCCGGCTCTGCTATCCGAAGCGCGAAGGCTCAGCCGAGGAAGACGCCGGCAAGGGTCTTCTTGCCACGACGGAGTACGGACACTCCCCCGGGAAGAGTGCCCTGGACCGTGGCAGTCTCGTCTTCGACGCGGTTGCCGTCGAGCGTGACACCGCCCTGCGCGATCGCGCGCCTCGCCTCGGAGAGGCTGGCGACCAGCCCGGTCGCGACCAGCACGTCCACCACCGGGGTGCCGGTGGCGACGGTCGCATTCGGGAGCTCTTCCAGCGCGGTGCGGAGTGTCTGCGCGTCGAGCGCGGTCAGATCGCCCTGTCCGAACAGGGCCTCGGATGCCGCGATCACCGCCGCCGCCGCGTCGATGCCGTGCACGGTCGCCACCACTTCGAGCGCGAGACGCTTCTGGGCGGCACGACGGAACGGCTCCGTCGCCACGAGTTCGGCGTACCCCTCGATCTCCGAGCGGCTCAGGAACGTGAAGACCTTCAGGCGGTCGACGACGTCGGAATCCGCGGTGCTCAGCCAGAACTGGTACATCCGGTACGGGCTGCACATCTCGGCGTCGAGCCAGATCGCATTGCCCTCGCTCTTGCCGAACTTCGTGCCGTCGCTGTTGGTGATCAGCGGTGTGCCGATCGCATGCACGGACGAGCCCTCGGCGCGGCGGATCAGATCCGTCCCGCTGGTGAGGTTGCCCCACTGGTCGGACCCACCCGTCTGCAACACGCAGTCGTACTGGCGGTAAAGCTCGAGGTAATCCATCCCCTGCAGGATCTGGTAGCTGAACTCGGTGTAGCTGATGCCCTCGTCGGAGTTCAGCCGCGCGGCGACCGCATCCTTCTTGAGCATCGTGCCGACGCGGTAGTACTTGCCGATCTCGCGGAGGAAGTCGATCGCGCTCAGCGGCGCGGTCCAGTCGAGGTTGTTCACGATGCGGGCGGCGTTTTCGCCCTCGAAACTGAGGTAGCGCTCGACCTGCGCACGCAGGCGTCCAACCCACTCCTCGACGGTCTCGCGGGTGTTCAGCGTTCGCTCGGCAGTCGGACGCGGATCGCCGATGAGTCCGGTGGACCCGCCGACCAGACCGAGAGGCTTGTGCCCGGCGAGCTGGATGCGGCGCAGCGTCAGCAACTGCACGAGATTGCCCAGGTGCAGGCTCGGCGCCGTCGGATCGAACCCGCAGTAATACGTGATGGGGTCTCCCGCGAGCAGGGCGCGCAGCGCCTCCTGGTCGGTGGACACCTGGACCAGGCCACGCCACACGAGTTCGTCCCACACGTTCTCGAACGCGGGGTCGATCGCCTGGGGTGCGGTCGTCAGATCGGGAGTTGACACGCGCTCCAGGCTATCAGCGCCCCGCACCGTCGAATCGCGCCTCAGCTGTGCGCCGCCCACCAGACGAGGAAGGCGGCGCCGAGGGCGATGACCCAGCTGACGAGGCTGCCTACCAAGAAATACTCGGCTCTGGCGCCGGTCTCGCCGTCGCGGGAGATCTCCGGGAAGCGCACGATCCCCTTCGCCGCCAGCATCGCCGCGAGGATCGGGTACGCGGCGGCGAGCGTGAGGATCAGGACGAGGAGGCGTTCGAGCGGGCCGATCAGTCGCCCGCCCTGGAAGCCGGCCCGCGGATCAGGGGCGGCCGCCACCACAGGTGCCGGATCCGTCGTCGGTTCTGCGAGGGCAGTCGTCGGTTCTGCGAGGGTCTGGCGCATCTCCGCGCCGACCGATGCGGCCCCGACGACGGGCCCGGCCTCGGTGACCTGCTCGGCGGGGCGCCAGGTGTGTTCGCCGTCGAGAGCGGCGCGCACCACGAGGTTCGCGGACTCGAGGAGGAACGCCGACACCCCGAGCACCAGGATCGCCAGGTCGAACGTGACCTCACCGAACGGCGAACGCAACTGCCACACCTCGCCGATGAGTCCGGCCTGGGCGCGTGCTCCCATCGAGATCACGGCTCCGACGACGACGAGCGCGAGGACCACGGCGGGCCAGAACCCCGCGCGTGACGGTCGCCCGTCGGGCATGCACCAGACCCAGAGCGCGCCGGACGCGAGCGCGGCGATCATGGGCAGGAGAGCATCGCTGACGCTGCCGAGCAGGAGCAGCACGACGGCCGCGGCCAGGTATCCGATCCAACGCCGCGGGACGAACTGCCGCACGAGGTCTGCGGCTCCGATGGCGAGCAGGATGAATCCGGCGATGATCATGCCGGCTCTCCCCTCAGGGCGGCGAGTCCTTCGATGAGCGCGGCGGATCCGGCACGTCGCAGCGACTTCGAGACGCTCGGCTGGGAGATGCCCTCCTGCGCCGCGAGCTCCTGCTGGGAGCGGCCGACCAGGCGCCCGTAGGTGAGTCGCCGCTCGCGCGCACTCATCGCACCCACGAGCTCGTCACGTGCGAGCAGATAGGCATTGGAGACCGCGATCGTCGACGCCATGACCTCATCCTGCCCCGGGGCTCCGACAATCCAGGTGCGCGTGCGCGGCACGGCGCGCTGTTCACGGGAGTGCACGGTCTCGATCGCGGCCCGCGCGGCGTACCACCCCGGACCGTCGGCGAGCTCGCCGTGCACGGACGCGACGGCGCGCACCTCCCCCACGCCGATGCCGAATCGGAAGGCGATCCCGTCGGGCAGTCGCAGCTGAATGAGGAAGAGCGAGCTGAGCGCATCGCCGAGCTCCCGGTAGACGCCCTGCTGCTCGTCTCCTACGGTGGGCGTCAACGGCTGCGCCGCCAGCGGGAGGTCGATCTCGGCCTGCGCGATGGTCTCATCCAGCACGCGCTGTGCGGCGCCGCGGTCCCCGAGTTCACGGGAGCCCACGATGTCTGCGATCACAGCGATGACCATGCGATAACCTTATCACGAATATTCTTAGTTATATGCACTATGTGGTTATGGAATGGAAATATGCCTGATTCGAGCATCATTGCCTGGTCCGAGGGAACCTGGACCCACGACCCCGCCGCCGTGGAAGACACCGAGCACTTCGACGTCACTGCCGTCGAAGGCAGCGACGCCTGGCGGCGCACCGCCTACGGGTTCGTGCACGACACCGAACACGCCCTGCTCGCACCGCTCGCCGTGGGCGAGGCGATGGAGGTGTCGTTCCGGGCGCCGTGGGACGGCCAGTTCGACCAGGCGGGCATCTTCGTGCGGATCGACGACGAACACTGGGTGAAGACCGGCGTCGAGTACGCCGACGACCACCTCGGGCTCGGCGCCGTGGTCACCGACGGAGGGTCGGACTGGTCCGTCGGCTTCGTCGACGAGTGGCTCGAGAGCGAGATCACAGTGCGCGTGAGCCGCTGGGCGGACTCCGTGATCGTGCGGGCGCGCACCGCCGAGGAGCCGTGGCGGCTCGTGCGGGTCGCTCCGTTCGACGGCCAGGCAGCGGCATCCGCCGGGCCCTTCCTCGCCGCCCCGACACGTGCGGGTCTC
>NZ_JBLVOH010000002.1:3917-16005 GCF_053543675.1 Microbacterium umsixpiens | reverse complement strand
TGACGCCGCAGACCATGGCCGTGATCACGCGCACCTTCCCCCCGGAGCGCCGCGGTGCCGCCATGGGCCTCTGGGGTGCGACGGCCGGTGTCGCGACGCTCGTCGGTCCGCTCGTCGGCGGCCTGCTCGTCGACGGTTTCGGCTGGGAGTGGATCTTCTTCGTGAACATCCCGGTCGGCATCGTCGCGTTCGTGCTCGCCTGGCGCCTGGTGCCGAAGCTCGCGACCCATCCCCACCGTTTCGACATCGTCGGCGTCGTGCTGAGCGCCGTGGCGCTCTTCCTCATCGTCTTCGGCCTCCAGGAGGGCGAGAAGTTCGACTGGGGCGTGATCTGGGGTCCCATCTCGGTGTGGGGTCTGATCATCGTCGGACTCATCGTTCTCGGGCTGTTCATCCTGCAGCAGGCCAAGACACGCAGCGAACCGCTGGTACCGCTCGAGCTGTTCCGCGACCGCAACTTCTCGGGAGCGAACGTCGCCATCGCCGCGGTCGGCTTCACGGTGACGAGCATGTCGCTGCCGATGATGTTCTTCCTGCAGACCGCGCGCGGGCTCACCCCCACGGAGGCGGCGCTGCTGCTGATCCCGATGGCGGTGCTCTCGGGTGCGCTCGCTCCGGCGGCGGGCAAGCTGCTCGACCGGGTGGATCCGCGCATCATCCTCATCCCGGGTCTGCTCTGCGTCGCCGGTGCGCTGATCTGGTATTCGGCCCTGATCAACATGGACACCCCGATCTGGATGTTCCTGCTCCCGTCGGCACTGATGGGCATCGGCAACGCGGGTATGTGGGGGCCGCTCGCGACCACCGCGACGCGCAAACTCCCGCCGCGCCAGGCGGGTGCCGGTGCCGGCATCTACAACACCACCCGGACCATCGGGTCGGTCATCGGCTCGGCATCCATCGCCGCGTTCATGCAATCCCGCCTCGAGGTGAACCTGCCCGGTCTCGCCGATGCACCGGCCGGCATCTCGACCGGGGGAACGCTGCCGCCGCAGGTGGCCGACGGGTTCGCCGCGGGCATGTCGCAGGCGATCCTGCTGCCGGCGTGCGTCATGGTGGTCGCGCTCGTCGCCTCGCTGTTCCTCGGTCGCTACGACAAGGCGGATGCCGCGGCTCCCGCAGCCGCGCGTCCCGAGTAGTCGAGTTCGGGAGGGTGCCGTGTCCGTCGGTTTGCGGATACGGTGCCTTTCTGGTGTCATCGGGCGATGACGATCGCTCTCGTTCGACCGACCATCGACCTCTTCGACTCCTGGGCCGCTGCTGTGGCCGAGTTCGACGGCGGACACATCGACGGAGGCGGTTACGAGCAGGGGCTCGTGCCCGACCGGGCGGCGTGCGAGGCGTTCGTCGCGAAGGCCGAGCTGTACGCCACCCCGGGTGCAGTCCTTCCTGCGGGGCTCGTGCCGTGCGACTTCTTCTGGATCACCGAGGGCGACCGCGTCGTGGGGTTCATCGCGTTCCGTCGTGAGCTCAACGACTGGCTGCGTCGCTTCGGCGGCCACATCGGCTACGCGACCGTTCCCTCCCGGCGTCGGGAGGGGATCGTGCGCGAGGCCCTCCGGCTCGTGCTCCGCTTCGCGAAGTCCGAGGGATATGACCGCGTGATGCTCACCTGTGACGACGACAACGTCGGCTCCATCCGCACGATCGAGGGCGCCGGTGGAGAGCTCGAAGACGTGGTCGATGCTTCGGAGCCGGGACAGCCGCGCGTGCGGCGGTACTGGATCGAGTTGTCGCCGTCCTGAGCGCGGATCAGCCCTTCCTCACGGTTCGAGCAGACCGGTCGAGGCGGGGGTACGCCGAGGCGGCGGCTAAGGTGGATCCTCGGCGGCCGTCCGCTCGCCTCATCCGATCCCGAGGAGCACCCGTCGTGGTCCGAAATTCCACCCCCGCGATCGCGCGACTGCGCCGGTCTGTTCGCACTGTCGGCGCGGCAGCGCTCGTCGCCTTCGTCGCCGTCGGAGCCCTCCTGGCCGGAGCCGCCCCCGCCACCGCCGCGGACGACGGTGAGAAGTACGTCATCGGAACCGACACGACGTTCGCGCCGTTCGAGTTCACGAACGCGGACGGCGACCTCGTCGGCATCGACATGGACCTGCTCCGTGCGATCGCGAAAGACCAGGGCTTCGAGGTCGAGATCCGCCAGCTCGGATTCGACGCCGCCGTGCAGGCGCTGCAGTCGAACCAGGTCGACGCCGTCATGGCCGGCATGTCGATCACCGAGGCGCGCCAGGAGACGTTCGACTTCAGCGAGCCGTACTTCACCAGCGGCATCCAGCTCGGCGTACTCGAGGCGAGTGACATCCAGTCGCTCGACGACCTCGACGGCAAGGCCGTCGCCGTCAAGACCGGTACGCAGGGTCAGACCTTCGCCGACGAGAACAAGGATGAGTACGGCTTCACGGTCACCCCGTACCAGGACACGACCGACATGGTGGATGCCGTGAAGGCCGGCCAGGCGGTCGGCTACTTCGAGGACTTCCCGGTGCTGGCCTACGGCATCCAGCAGGGGTCCGGCTTCCGTCTGATCGGCAAGCCCGAGCTGGGCGGCGAGTACGGCTTCGCGGTCAACAAGGGCGAGAACCCCGAACTGATCGAGATGTTCAACGCGGGACTCGCGAACCTCCAGTCCTCGGGCGAGTACGACGAGATCGTCGACACCTACCTCTCCGGTGGTGAGGAGTCCGCGCAGCCGACGGACATCATCTCGGTGGCCGTCGAATATTGGCCCGCGCTCATGCAGGGGCTCTGGCTCACCATCCTCGCGACTCTCGTCGCGGTCGTGGCCGCCTTCATCCTCGGCATCATCTTCGGCTTCGGCCGTCTCGCGAAGTTCGCTCCCCTGCGGTGGATCTCCACCGCGTACGTCTACGTCTTCCGTGGCACCCCGATCCTCATCCAGGCGTTCTTCGTGTTCTTCGCGATCCCGCAGCTGATCCCCGACCTGAAGTTCGATCCCTTCGTCGCCGGTGCGATCACGCTCTCGCTCAACACGGGCGCGTACATGACCGAGATCATCCGCGGCGGCATCCAGGCGGTCGATCCCGGTCAGAACGAGGCCTCGCGTTCGTTGGGGCTCAGTCACTGGAAGACGATGCAGAAGGTCGTGCTCCCGCAGGCGTTCCGCATCATGATCCCGTCGTTCGTGAACCAGGGCATCATCACCCTCAAGGACACGTCGCTGATCAGCGTCATCGGCCTCGCGGAGCTGACGTTCGTGTCCCGCCAGATCATCGCGTCGACGTACCTGTCAGCGCAGGTGCTGACCATCGTCGCCATCATCTACTTCATCGTGATCACGCTGCTGACGTTGCTCGCGAACCGCCTGGAGAGGACGTTCAACGCATGAGCAAGATCGTGGTGCAGGACCTGCACAAGTCGTTCGGCGACAACGAGGTGCTCAAGGGCATCAACCTGGCGGTGGAAGACGGCGAGGTCGTCGCCGTCATCGGCCCGTCGGGTTCGGGCAAGTCCACCCTGCTGCGCTGCCTCAACAAGCTCGAGGAGCCGACCTCGGGACACGTCATCATCGACGGCGTCGACCTGACGGACAAGAGTGTGAAGCTCGATGAGGTGCGTCAGCGCATCGGCATGGTGTTCCAGCACTTCAACCTGTTCCCCCACATGACCGTGCTCGAGAACATCACCCTCGCGCCGGTCGAGTGCGGCAAGATGACGAAGGCGCAGGCGCGTGAGCGGGCGCTGGCTCTGCTGGAGCGGGTCGGCCTGTCAGAGAAGGCCGACGCGAAGCCGGCATCCCTCTCCGGCGGACAGAAGCAGCGCGTGGCGATCGCCCGCGCGCTCGCGATGGACCCCGAGATCATGCTGTTCGACGAGGCGACGAGCGCCCTCGACCCCGAGATGGTCGGTGAGGTGCTCCAGGTGATCCGCGACCTGGCCTCGGGCGGCATGACCATGGTGCTGGTGACGCACGAGATGGGCTTCGCCCGCGAGGTCTCCGGCCGCACGGTCTTCATGGACGGCGGCGTCGTGGTCGAAGAGGCCGCGCCCGCCGAGTTGTTCGGCGCCCCGAAGAACGAGCGACTGAAGGACTTCCTCTCGAAGGTGCTCTGACCCGCGCACGCTCTCGCTCTCGCCCTCGCGCTGTCGCCGAGTGCACGGGTTCGTGCCGAGTGCACGGATAGTTCACGTGAACAGGCCGTGCGCTCGCGGATAAGCCGTACACTCGGCGCAGGCGCAGGCGCAGGCGCAGGCGCAGGCGCAGGGAGCGGGGGCTAGTCCGCGACGCGGGCGGCGATGTCGGTGCGGTAGTGCGAGCCGTCGAGACGGATACGGGCGATGGCCTCGTACGCACGGTCGCGCGCGGTGCGGAAGTCGGAGGCCACGGCCACCACGTTCAGCACTCGGCCGCCGGTCGCGATCAGCGATCCGCCGGGAGCATCCGGGCTCGCGGTCGCGGCGTGCACGAGGCGCACGCCCTCGACGGCCGCGGCATCCGCGAGGCCCTCGATCGGGCGTCCGGTCTGCGGCGCCTCGGGGTAGCCCTCGCTGGCCAGCACGACCGTGATCGCGACGTCATCGCTGAACTCGGGCTCCGGCTGGTCTTCGAGGGTGCCGGATGCCGCGGCGAACAGCAGCTGAGACAGGGGAGTGGCCAGTCGGGGCAGCACGATCTGCGTCTCGGGGTCGCCGAAGCGCGCATTGAACTCGATCACGCGCACACCCGCCGGGGTCAGGATGAGACCCGCGTAGAGAAGCCCGATGAAGGGCGTGCCCTCCGCATCGAGCTGCCGCACCACGGGAAGGGCCACGTCGCGCGTGACCTCTTCGACGAAGGCCTGCTCGCTGCCGAACTGCTCGGCGAGCCACGGCAGCGGGGAGTATGCGCCCATGCCGCCGGTGTTGGGTCCGGCGTCGCCGTCGAGTGCGCGCTTGAAGTCCTGCGCGGGGCTGAGCGCACGCACGGTGTCGCCGTCGCTCAGGAAGAACAGGGAGACCTCGGGGCCGGAGAGGAACTCCTCGATGAGCACCGGGCCCGCGGGAAGGTACTGCTGGGCGTGGGCGAGAGCCTCGGCGCGGTCGGACGTGACGATGACGCCCTTGCCGGCCGCGAGGCCATCGGCCTTGACCACGTACGGAGCGCCGAGATCGTCGAAGGCGGCCTCGACCTCGGTGGTGCTGGCGGCACGGACAGCGCGTCCGGTGGGCACTCCGGCGGCATCCATCACCCGCTTCGCGAACGACTTCGAGCCCTCGAGCTGGGCCGCAGCCTTGCCCGGTCCGAACACCGGGATCCCACGGACGCGCAGGGCGTCGGCGACTCCGGCGACGAGCGGGGCCTCCGGCCCGACGACGACCAGGTCGATCGCGTGCTCGTGGGCGAACGCGGTGACCGCTCCGCCGTCGAGAGGATCGACCGAGACGGGGGTCGCATCCTGCGCGATGCCGGCGTTGCCGGGAGCGACGAAGATCTCGTGCTCCGTCTGCTCGGCCCGCAGGGCGAGGATGATCGCGTGCTCACGGGCACCGGAACCGAGGACGAGAATCTTCACCCGTCCAGACTACCGAGGCTCGCGCGTCGGGTTTCGGTGTGTGGCGCGTTCACAACTCAGGAGAAACTGCGCTCCGGGGCGCGCTTCGGCGGCATGTCGTCGTTTATCGGCACGTTTTTGAGGAGTTGTGAACGGGTGGTGGCCCGGAGTCTGGGCCGCAGACCGCCGCAGACCGCCGCAGACCGCCTCAGACCTCGACGGTCCGCTCCACCGTGGCGTCCCAGGGCACCGTCCAGCCGGTGGCGTCGAAGAGGGCGTCGAGCACCATCGCGGTGAACCCCCACACGATCGTCCCGTCGACGTCGAACGCCGGTCCGCGGAAGGTGTGACCCATCCGCGTGAGCGTCGAGGTGAACCGGGACGCAGGGTCGAGCAGCTGAGCGACGGGCACCCGGAACACCTCGACCGTCTCGGCATGGTCGACGGCCACGACCCTCGACGGCGACTGCCACCAGGCGAGCACCGGCGTGACGAGGTGATTGCTCGCAGCGAGGGGGATCACGGGCAGCGTGGCGAGGATCTCGACTCCGTCCGGATCGAGACCGGTCTCCTCTTCGGCTTCACGCAGCGCGGTGGCGACCAGATCGGCGTCGTCGGGCTCCACGCGGCCGCCGGGGAACGAGACCTGTCCGGGGTGGGAGGAAAGGGTGGGCGCCCGCCGCTGCAGCAGCACGTCGAGGTCGCGCGCGACGGCAGCGTCGGCCGTCGGCGCGGGAACACGGTCCAACACCCCGAACAGGATGAGCACTGCGGCGTCGTGCGCGTTGTGCGGGTCGGCGAGCGGCGGGATCCGCACGCCCCACGAGTGGTCGGCGACGGCGGCGAGCAGCTCGGCGCGGGCGCCCTGCGGATGCATGCTCATGCGTCCGAGCTTAGAACGCGTCCGGTGCCCGTGGCCGGCGTGTCCTGGCGCCGCGGAGCGTGCGCGAGCGATGCCGCCGAGCGGCGTGGTTCACGCCATCGTGAGCGACAGTGACGAAGCGGGGGCGGGGTCGCTGCGCAGCCGTGCGTGCAGTTCGATGTCGAACCGCTCCGCGCCGTACCGGAGTTTCTCGCGTTCGATGCCCTCCGCCCGGTAGCCGGATGCCGTCGCCACCCGGCAGGAGGCGGGGTTGTTCACACGGTGGCCGAGTTCGAGTCGATGAAGCCCGTTCCGGAACGCCCAATCGGACACCGCGAGCACGGCGTCCGTCGCAAGTCCGCGGCCGCGGGCGGCGGGTGCGAGCCAGTACGAGATCCAGGCCGTTTCGTGGCGGAGCTCGATCGCGGTGGCTGCCACGTTGCCGACGGCGACACCGTCGTCCACGATCGCCCAGTTCCTCGCCCGCTCGTCGAACAGCAGCGATTCGTCGATGTAGGCGCGCGCCGCCGCGGGCGAGGTGAGCTCGGCGGATCCGAACTGGGTGGCGAGGTCGGGCGCCGTCTGCCACGCCTGTTGCAGAGCTTCCGCGTCGGCGGGCGTCCAGGGGCGAAGGGCGATGCTCATGCCTCCATGATCCCCGTTTCGTGGGGTCCGCGTCGCCGACGCGGACGCGCGCCGAAGGTAGGCTCGCGGGATGAGGCGATGGCGGGGATTCGCGCTGGCCGCGGTGCTGATGGCGGTGCTCACCGGGTGTTCCGCGACGCCCGAGGTCGACACCGACGCCGTGCAGGATTGGATGGCGACGCAGGACTCCCGCGAGGTCGCCGGGTCTCTCGCGACGCTCGCCGGGTTGGCGTCCCCGCTCTCGGATGTCGTCGGCGAAGGCGGGGTCACCGCCGCGTTCGATGAGCCGACGGCGATCGTCTCGGTGCTGTTCGCGTGCTTCGGTCCCGAGACGATGAGCGCCGACATCGCGCTGAGCGGATCGGATGCCGGCGGCTCCGCGATGTCGCAGACGATCCGCACCGACGACCTGGTCTGCGACGGCGAGCCGCAGCGCATCGACATGGGTATGGATGCCGCGACCGAGGTCACGGCGAACGGGCTGGGTCGGGACGCGGTCGGGGCCTGGTCGGTCGTTGTCGTGGGGGAGAGCTGAGCGATGGCCAGGAAGATCGACATCATCGACGGACGTTCGGCACTGGATGCCGTTCGCGACGCGGATGCCGCCGGCGCGAAGCCGCAGCGGACCGACCTCGCCACCGCCGTGCGCTACCTCCTGCAGCTGCTCGACGAGAAGGCCCCGGGCAACAGCGTCGAGGTCCGAGTGCCTCCGTTCGGCGCGGTGCAGGTGATCCAGGGCCCCCGCCACACGCGCGGCACACCGCCGAACGTCGTCGAGATGGATGCCGCGACCTGGATCGCGGTGGCCACGGGCACGGAGGTGTGGACGGATGCCGCGGCCGGCGGTCGCATCCATGCCTCCGGCACGCGCGCGGATCTCAGCGACGTGCTCCCGGTTCGTCCGTAACGCGAGCGCACGCAGAGGTGACGGCGGTCCGCCCCGGAGGGGTGCGGGTCATGCCCGGTCGTGGAGGGTGATCCGGTAGCCGTCGGGGTCGGAGAAGGTGAAGGTGCGACCGAAGGGGCCGTCGATCGGGTCGGCCACGATGGTGTGGCCGCCGGCGACGAGTCGATCGTGGATCGCCTGGACGTCGGTGGCGTGCAGCCAGATCGCGGCGCCGATTCCCGGCTGCGCGACATCGGTCAGGTCGGTGCCGGGCGCGATGTCCCGGAGCGCGAACGCGATCGGCGTCGTCTGGAACACGACGGCGTGCGGGGGGCCCGCCGGCGAGCGGATGAGTCCGAGGTAGTTCTCATAGAACGCCTGCGAGGCGGCGAGGTCGCGCGCCTGGAGGGAGAGGAAGTCGGGGCCGGTGACGGGCATGACGAGAGTCCTTCGTTTCGTGTCAGTTTTCTGACATGAGCAAGCGTATGTCAGACTACTGACATGAGTCAAGATCGCGCCGGCATCGAGCTCGACACGTCGCTGGGCTACCTGCTGAAGGAGGCGTCCAGCGCTCTCCGCGCCTCGATGGAGGAGGTACTGCGCCCGCTCGGCATGACCATCACGCACTATTCCTGCCTCGAGCTGCTCTCCCAGCGCCCCGGCCTCTCGAACTCCGAGCTCGCGCGCGGCGCGTTCGTCACCCGCCAGTCGATGAACGTGCTGCTCCAGGCCCTCGAGCGGGACGGCTTCGTGACCAGGCCCGCCGAGCCGCCGGTCGGGAAGGCCCTCCCCGCCCGCCTCACCGACCGTGGCCGGCAGAGTCTCGCGAAGGCGACCGCCGCCGTCCGTTCGGTCGAGGTCCGGATGCTGTCGGGCATGACCGAGGCCGAGCAGGCGGGCGCGCGGAAGATCCTCCGGGGCATGATCCGCTCCCTGCGCGACGAGGAGTAGTCCGGCGCGCGTGGCCGGGACGCGACTCAGCGCCGAGCGACCACCAAAGGCACCCCGGTGGTCGGATGCGGGAACACGTCGACCGCCTGACCGTAGACGTGCTCGATCCGCTCGGCGGTGAGCACCTCGGCCGCCGGGCCCGTCGCCGCGACCCGGCCGTCGGAGAGCAGCGTGACCCGGTCGGCGTGGGCGAGTGCGGCATTGAGGTCGTGCAGCACGATCGCCACGGCGATGCCGTCATCCGCCCGTCCACGGATCAGCCGCATGACGTCTTCGTGATGCTTGAGATCGAGGGCGGCGGTCGGTTCGTCGAGCAGCAGGATGCCGGTGCTCTGGGCGATCACCCGGGCGAGGGCGACGCGGGCACGCTCGCCGCCGGAGAGCGAAGGCACCGCGCGAGCCTTGAGTGTCGTCACCTCGGTCTGCGCCATGGCGGCCGCCACCCGCTCGTCGTCGTCGTCCGCGGCCGGCGTGCGTGCCCACGGCGTTCGACCCATGCGCACGACCTGCTCGGCGCTGAACGGGAAGGTGACCGTGTTCTCCTGCAGCAGCACGGCGCGTTCGCGGGCGAGCAGGCGCGGCTTGATCTGCTCGATGGGCTGATCGTCGATCTCGACCGTTCCCGCCTGCGCGGTGACGTCACCCGCAAGAACCCCGAACAGGGTGGACTTGCCCGCCCCGTTGGGGCCGACCAGGGCGTGGATCTCGCCGCGGTGGATCTCGATGGAGGCGTCGTCCAGGATCGTCCGCCCCTCGCCGACACGCACCGTCAGCCCCGAGCCGCGGAGCCGCGCGGTCATGCCCATCCTCCCGAACGGCGGCGTGTGCGCACGAGCAGCCACAGGAAGAACGGGCCGCCCACGAGCGAGGTGATCATGCCGATCGGCAGGTCGGCGAGCGGCACGGCGGTGCGAGCGACGAGGTCGGCGACGGCGATGAGCAGTGCGCCGCCGAGCGCCGAGGCGATCACGAGCGGCAGGTGGGCGGGGCCGATCAGCATGCGCATCAGGTGCGGTACGACGAGCCCGGCGAAGCCGATGATCCCGGCGAAGGCGACGGCCGCGCACACCAGCAGGGCGACCGTCACGATGACCACGATCCGCAGCAGTTCGACGTTGACACCGAGGTGACGCGCGGTGCGCTCGCCGAGGGCGAAGAGATCGAGGCTGGGTGCCACGATCAGTGCGACGACCACGCCGATCAGCACGAGTGGGGCCACCAGCTGGATGTTCGACCACAGGGCGCCGTTCAGCGAACCCAGCTGCCAGAACACGATCTGTTCGCGGGTCGACGTGGTGCCGAGGAAGGTGAAGAAGGCCATGCCGGCGCCCGCGATGGCGTTGATCGCGATGCCGGTGAGCAGCAGCGTCACGACCTCGGTGCGGCCTCCGGAGCGACTGATGAAGTACACCGAGAACACCGCGATCAGTCCGCCGAGGAACGCGAAGGCGGGCGTGGTCCACATGCCGAACGTCGCGAGTCCGAACGTGATGCTCGCCGCCGCTCCGAGCGCCGCGCCCGAGGAGACACCGACGACACCGGCATCCGCGAGGGGGTTGCCGAAGATCGCCTGCATGAGCACGCCCGAGACGGCGAGCGCGGCGCCGACGAGGAGCCCGAGCACGATGCGCGGCATCCGCAGGTTGAAGATCACGCCGTAGTCGGTGGATGCCGAGGGGGCCCAAGCGGTGTCGATGCCGATGCCGCGCAGCAGCACGCCGACCAGCGAGGTGGGGGACAGGTCGTACTGCCCGCTCGTGATCGAGACGACGCAGGTGATCGCGAGTGCGACGACCAGGCCGACCGTCACCAGGGCGAACCGGAGCCCCCGGTGCCTGGTCGGCGTCGGAGTGACGACCTCGCCGGTCACTTCGCGGGCTCGGGGGCGTACAGGGCGCGGGCCAGGGCGCCGATCACATCGGCGGTGCGCGGGCCGAAGCTGAGGATCTCGCTGTCGGCCATGTCGATCACCCGACGGTGCGCTCCGGCCGGTGTCTCGGCGACGGCCGGGATCCGCTCGATGAGCCCGTCGATGCCGCCGACCGATTCGAGTCCGTCGGTCATCATCACCAGCACGTCGGGCTGCGCGGCGACGAGGGCCTCGGCGGTCATGGGCTTCATGCCCTCCCAGCCGATCTCGGCCGCGACGTCGACCCCGCCCACCGCGTCGATGAGGGAGTCGGCGCCGGAGTCCTCCCCGAAGATGTAGTACACGTTCGCGCTGCCGCGCACATAGAGGAAGAGCATGCGCGCGCGATCGGACTCGTCGGCGGGCACGACCTCGGCGATCTCGGCGAGTGTCTCGTCGACCGAGGCGTCGAGCCGCGCGATGAGCGCCTCGCCCCGGCTGGGCACCCCGAGGGCGGTGGCGATCTCGGTGACCAGCTCGTCGGTGGTGTCGAGTCGCCGGTCGCTGGAGATCACCACGACCGCGATGCCCGCATCGCGCAGCTGCTGACGGACCTCCTTCGGACCGATCGTGGTGTCGGTGAGGACGACGGTCGGTGCGAGCTCGAGGATCGCCTCGGCGTTCAGCGTGTGTCCGGTCTTGGTGACGACGGGCAGGTCTTCCGTGCCGGCGAAGACCGTCGACGCGTCGCGGCCGACGACCTGGTCGCCGAGTCCGAGGGCGAAGACGGTGGAGGCGATCGTGCCCGAGATGTCGATCGGGAGGATGCGGTGGACATCGGTGATCTCGATCTCGCGGCCTTCGCTGTCGGTCACCGTGACCGGGAGCTTCGGCGCGGTGTCGTCGTCGACGGCCTCGATCGCGCGGCTGGAGAGGCACGCGGTGGAAGGGCCCTCATATCCGCGCACGTCGTCGATCACGTCGAGCGAGGAGAGCGGGACGGATGCCTGCGCGCAGGTGTCTTCGGCGGTGGCGGGTGGTGCGGCGGTCGCTCCGGGCTCGGCGCACGCGGTGAGACCCATGGCGAGAGCGGCGACGAGGAAGACGGCAAAGACGCGACGCATTAGGCAAGGCTATCCTAAAACTTGACGCGCGCTGATTCACACCTCTACGCTCAGGAACGGCGGCTTGCTTAGCCAAGCCTAACCAACATTCGACCCTTCGTCCCGACTGCATTGCGGCACCGCCGGCGCGCGCTCTTCTGCGTGCCCGGAGCCGTGGAGAACCGTGAACGCCACAGCCACAGCATCCTCAGGGAGCACCCGCATACGCGTGCTGCTCGCCGCTTTCGTCTCCTTCCTCCTCGTCGCGGCCGGTGCGGTGATCGTCCCGCCCGCGCATGC
>NZ_JBLVOH010000002.1:0-3897 GCF_053543675.1 Microbacterium umsixpiens | reverse complement strand
GCCACGGTCACGGCGACGGTCGCCTCCGCGGCCACGTCCGGCGTGAGCGTGCAAGTGCAGGCGAGCGGCCTGCCCGAGGTCGAAGGCGCCTACGCGGCCCTCATCGTCAAGGGCACGGAATCCGGCCTCAGCGGCGCTGGCGGATACGCGGCGTTCGTGATGCCGACCGTCGCCGGAGGGGCGAGCACGTTCACGCTCGACGCTCCTGCCGGCTCGCTCGATCGGACGAAGTCCTACGAGGTGCTCGTGTGGCAGAAGCACTCGAACCCGAACGAGACGACGATCTACGGCCGCGGGGACGTCGCGATCTCCGCGGGGCAGTGGGACGCCGTGTTCGGTCCCGTGCCCACCGACCCCGGTACGGATCCGGGCACCGACCCGGGGACGGACCCCGGCACCGATCCCGGTACCGACCCGGGCACCGATCCCGGTACTGACCCGGGCACCGATCCCGGTACCGATCCCGGGACTGACCCAGGGACGGATCCCGGCACCGACCCCGGCACCGACCCGGGCGAGACGCCGTTCTCCCCGGCGATCGAGGTGTTCCTGGCTGACGGCATCACGCCGGCCGGCACCTCTGCTCTCAAGGCGGGCGACAAGGTCGTCGTGAAGGGCTCGGGTTACGACCCGGCGGCCAACGTCGGCGGGCGCGGTGTTCCGATTCCGAAGGACCTGCCGCAGGGCACGTACGTGGTGTTCGGCAACTTCGCCTCGGCGTGGCAGCCGTCCACCGGTGCCGCGTCGTCGACGCGCTCGGTCGGAGCGCAGGTCTGGGCGCTCTCCGAGGGTGTCCTGAACCAGGTGCCGCAGCAGTATCAGGGTGCGATCCGCTCACAGTGGGTCGACATCGCGGATGACGGGACCTTCGAGGCGACCCTGACTCTGAAGGACGCGGCGGCCGCCCCCGGCTCCTATGGCGTGTACACCTACGCGGCGGGCGGCGTGGTCAACGCCGACCAGGAGCAGAGCATCGCCCTGACCTACTCCGAGACCGCTCTCGCCTCCGCGGCGGTGAAGACCGCGACCGCGAAGGACGGGCTGACCGTCACCGCATCCGCCTCGAAGCTGGGCGCGATCACCGGTGCGTACGCCGCACTGATCGAGACGGGCACCGAGTCGGCGGTCACCTCGGGCGGCGGATTCCTCGCGATGCAGTACGTGCGCGGTATCGAGGGCGGCGCGTTCACCGTCGACCTGACGGCCGCGGCCGACACGCTCGACCGCACGAAGTCCTACGAGGTCATCGTCTGGAAGCAGCACACGATGCCCGACGCGAGCACGATCTACGCTCGTTCGGCGATCACCATCACCGACGACCAGTGGGAGAGCCTGCAGCCCGCGCCGCTGACTCCGTCCATCGAGGTCTTCCTCGCCGACGGCACCACGCCGGCCGGCACCTCTGCCCTCAAGGCCGGCGACAAGGTCGTCGTGAAGGGCTCGGGCTACGACCCGGCGGCCAACGTCGGCGGGCGCGGTGTTCCGATCCCGAAGGACCTGCCGCAGGGCACGTACGTGGTGTTCGGCAACTTCGCCTCGACGTGGCAGCCGTCCACCGGTGCCGCGTCGTCGACCCGCTCGGTCGGAGCGCAGGTCTGGGCGCTCTCCGAGGGTGTCCTGAATCAGGTTCCCGCGCAGTACCAGGGGGCGATCCGCGCGCAGTGGGTGGACATCGCTGCCGACGGGACCTTCGAGGCGACCCTGACTCTGAAGGACGCGGCCGCGACCCCGGGTGCGTACGGCATCTACACGTACGCAGCGGGTGGCGTGGTCAACGCCGACCAGGAGCAGAGCGTCGCCCTGAACTACGGCGATGCTGCGGGTCTCACCGCGACCGTGAAGGCGGCGACGGCGAAGGACGGTCTGACCGTCACGGCGGCGGCCTCGAAGCTCGGTGACATCCCCGGCGCGTATGTCGCGCTGATCGAGAAGGGCACCGAGGCGGATGTGACGGCCGGCGGCGGATTCCTCGCGATGCAGTACGTGCGGGGCATCACCGGCGGCGCGTTCAGCGTCGACCTGACGGCTGCGGCCGACACGCTCGACCGCACGAAGTCCTACGAGGTCATCGTCTGGAAGCAGCACACGATGCCGGGCGCCGACACCATCTACGCCCGTGCCACCGCGCCGGTCAGTGATGAGCAGTGGAACGCGATCTTCCCGGAGGGCCCCGCCCTCGGCGTGACCGTGAAGACGGCGACGGCGAAGGACGGCTTGACCGTGACAGCCGCGGCCTCGAAGCTGGGCGACATCTCCGGCGCGTACGCCGCGCTGATCGAGAAGGGCACCGAGGCGAATGTGACGGCGGGCGGCGGATTCCTCGCGATGCAGTACGTGACGAAGATCACGTTCGGCGCGTTCGCGGCCGATCTCACGACGGCGGCGAAGAACCTCGACCGCACGAAGTCGTACGAGGTGATCGTGTGGAAGCAGCACACGATGCCGACCGCCGACACGATCTACGTGCGTGGCGATGTGACGATCACGGACGCCCAGTGGCGCACACTGTTCGGCGAGAAGCCCACCGACCCGAAGCCGCCGACGACGCCGACGACTCCGCCGGCCAGCGTGCCCGGTGGTTCGCTCCGCTGGGCGATCTCCTCGGACTTCGCCAAGTACGTCACGGGCGGCATCGCGCAGGGGGCGATCTCGGTCTCCGATGGCGCGACGCGCTCGGGCAGCCAGTTCCAGTTCGGGCAGACGGTCGGGGGAGACTTCGACGTGAAGACCGGGCTCGGCAGCGTCGTCTACCGCGGATCGGTGCGCTTCACGGGACACCACGGTGTGCTCGACGTGACCGTGTCGAACCCGCAGATCCGCATCACCTCGGCGGGCGCGGCGACACTGTCCGTGACGAGTGGCGGTGCCCAGGTGCCGTTCGCGACGCTCGACCTCTCGCGGGCCGCGCGCGTCTCGGCGAACGGTGCCGTCACCTACACCGCGGCTCCGGCATCGCTCACCGCGGCCGGACGCGATCGGGTGCTGTCGGGGTACTCGACCGACCTGAACCCGGTCACGTTCACGATCGGCTCCGTCGCCGCGGCGCCTGCCGGGAACACGGGCACCGTGGCTGCGGCCGCCGTGAAGGCGAAGACGACCCTGCCCGCGGCACCGCCGGCATCGGACGGCATCGACGTCGACGCGGAGAACCTCGCTGCGCTCGAGTCCGGGCAGTCGGCCACGATCACCGCATCCGGATTCCAGCCGAACGAAGAGGGCATCAAGGTGGTCGTGTACTCGACCCCGGTGCTTCTCGACACGGTGACCGCGGATGCCGCGGGCCTCGCGACCTGGTCGGGCACGCTGCCCGCCAGCCTCGAAGACGGGGCGCACACGCTCACCCTGCAGGGCTCGGTCGACCGCGGGCTGGCGTTCACGTTCACCCGTGCGAAGACCGTGATCGGCGCGTGCACGGTCGACGGGGCCTCGCTTCAGTGGGGCTACAAGGAGTCGTTCCGCACGTACATCGAGGGCATCGCGAAGGGCGGCTGGACCCTGACCGACGTCGAGTACCGCTACCCGGACTACGTGTGGGAGAGCGGCACCGGGTCGTTCGACGACAAGACGCTCGCCGGTGTCATCACCTACGGCGGCAGCATCACCTTCACCGGCCACGACGGCGCGCTGAACACGACGCTCGCGAACGCGCGGCTCGAACTCGCCGGCGACAAGGGCTACCTCGTCTTCGACGTGAGCGGCACCACGCAGGGTGGCGAGAGCGTCGACCAGAAGGCCGTCCGCCTCGCAGAGTTCGCCCTCGGTGATGCCGCGGTCGTCGACGGGAGGCTCTCGCTCGACGCCATCCCGACGACACTCACCGAGGCGGGGGCGGCCGCGTTCGGCACCTACGCCGCCGGCGAGGCGCTCGACCCGGTGACCGCGGTCATCCCGGTCGAC
>NZ_JBLVOH010000001.1:17458-18694 GCF_053543675.1 Microbacterium umsixpiens | reverse complement strand
GCAGCACCGTCAGGACGACGCCGCCGAGCACGCCGAGCACTGCGGCGAGAACGACGTCGGTCATGGGATCAACTACTTTCGACCGGCCGTGGCCACGAGGTCCAGCCTCGGAGCGATCGATTCGCCCATGCGTGAGATCTCCTTCTCGGGGAGGCGATTTCGACGCGCGCGATCGTGCCACGATGAGAGCGCCTCGGAGATACTCGCCATGTGCTCTCGAGCCCGGCTCTGCGTCAGGTCGCAGTCGTCCGCGAGCGCGAGCAGACCCTCGATCTCCGTGTCGTACGTGTCGGCTCCGGCGATCGAGGTCGATCGGCTCCGGGCGAGATCAGGATTCGGATTGACGTCGAAGGCGGGGCTGAGCGTCCAGGCGTTGCCATCGCTGAGGAAACCATGATTGCGCAGGTGATCATCCGTGTTGCCGAGAGCGACATTGACGATCGCGCGGTCGAAGAGATCAGAGAGCGCGGCGCGAGGGGAGCGCGCGATGTCGCGGATGGCGTCGGCGATCTCGACGTAGTCGTGGTGCTCGCCGTCGGCGGCTCCGATCGCGGTCATGGCGCTGATGTACCCGATCCGCTGCTGCTTCGCGTCCCGGTCGAAGCGGCGCAGGATGAGGACGCAGCGCTCTCCCAGGCGTGTGAGACGGAATTCTGGCACTGCGATTCCGCAGTCCGACAGCAGACCGAGAGTGGTCGCCTCCCACGCCATGACATCCCACCCGTCGCGGGAATGCGGGAACTTCGCGAACCCGAGGGATCCGTCCTCGAGACGCACGGATGCCTTCGGCCGCGCGCCACCCAGGCCTGTGGTTCCGGTGTCGAGCAGCTGCTTGACCGCCTCGGTGTAGTCGTCGTCGCCGGCGAGTTCATCGCTGCGGCGCAGGAGGTTCGGAAGTTCGACGATCGCAGGGACATGAGCTTCTGCACCGAGGAAGTCCTCGGTGCCCACGGCACGGAAGCGCAGCGCGCCCTGGCGAGTGTCGTCACTGACGCCCAAGAGGTAGCTGACGTCGTCGAGGCTCGTCGGAGCGCGACCGGCCTCGCGGGCGGCTATCCGCTCGGCCTTGTCGATGAGGTTGCGGCCCCAACGGTCCGGCGAGCTGTCGGAGAACGCCCGCAGCATCCCGGACTGGTACTGCGGTCCGGGAACGAGCTGCAGCGACGGATCGATGTTCGCGCCGCCGCGGGCGAGGTACGCCGCGTCATAGAGGAAGGTGGTGGCAAGCGCCCAGCC
>NZ_JBLVOH010000001.1:6092-17433 GCF_053543675.1 Microbacterium umsixpiens | reverse complement strand
CGCCTGCCCCACCAGCTGCAGGTCGCCACGGTCGTCACCATAGACCTCGTAGTCGCTCATCGAGCGCGCGTCTTCTCGAGGCTCGAGGCGCGGAGCCTGCCGATGTCGGTGCTCAACGGATCGACGGCGTTCACGACCGCCTCGAGAATGCCGAGTGACCGCAGCACCTGGGCGACATTCTCGAACGTGACTGTCGCATTGCCGTTCTCGATCTTGCGCAACGTGTCGCGCGAGATGTTCGCTCGCTCGGCGACTTGCTGGGCGGTCAGCCCCAGCACCATGCGCCATCCGCGGATGTGCTCGCCGAACGTCTCCATGTCCCGAGCGATCCGATATCCGGCCATGCGCGCCACCTCCGCCCGTCTGTTATGACGAACATACTAGTCATAACATGCGGTTATGGCGAGCATACTGGTCATAACTCGCCTCGGACCGGCCGCTCCGCGCTCAGCAGCAGCGGGCACCGGGGTTGCGGTCCTGGTCGTCCATCCGCTCCCGCCAGAACTGCCGCTCGGTCATCGGCTCCTCGTCCGGGTGCACGCGGCGCTGATGGGCGACATAGGTCACATAGGCGCTGTCGCCCATCAGGTTCGTCATGTACCAGCGGATGCCGCGGCCCACCCGGCCCACGGCGCCCAAAAGAGCGCGCAGGAGGGTGGTCGCGGCATCCGTCCGAGTCATGGTGTCGGCCATCTCAGTGGGACGACGCCTTGCGCTCGTCGGCGAGGATCGGCTCCCACTGCTTCTCGAGCTCGCGTTCCGCGGTGCTCGGCAGGAACCCGGCCGGAGCGAAGCGGCGCGAGGCGACCGGCTCGTCCTCGGTGTTCTCGCCGCCGCCGTTGCGGATGGCCTTCACCGTGGCGATCACGGCGGTGACCATCACGACGATCGCGAGTGTCACGAAGATGATCGACAGGGTGCCCTGCACGGCCGTGTTGCGGATGACCGCGTCGAGCACCGCCGGCTCACCGAGGGAGGTATCGCCGGAGTCGCGAGCGGCCACGTACTTGAAGTGGTTCGCCCAGTAGCCGATCGCCGGTACCGGGGACGCGATCTTGTACAGCGACGCCGTGATGGTGACGACCGCGGTGAACGCGAGCGGCAGGGCGATGATCCACAGCCACTTGAAGTAGCTGCGGCCGCGCTTGGCGACGATGGCCAGCACCACGGCGAGCGCGATCGCGGCGAGCAGCTGGTTCGCGATGCCGAACAGCGGGAAGAAGGTGTTGATGCCGCCGAGCGGGTCGGTCACACCGAGGATGAGGATCGCTCCCCAGCCGGCCACCATGATCGCGGTGCAGATCCAGACGCCGGGGCGCCACGAGACGTCGCGGAACTTGGGGAACCAGGCGCCGATCGAGTCCTGCAGCATGAAGCGGGCGACGCGGGTTCCGGCATCCACCGCGGTGAGGATGAACAGCGCCTCGAACATGATCGCGAAGTGGTACCAGAACGCCATGAGCGCCTGACCGCCGAGTGCCTGCTGCATGATGTGCGCGAGTCCGAGCGCCAGGGTCGGGGCGCCACCGGTGCGGGACACGATCGACTCCTCGCCGACCGCCTCTGCCGTGCCGGTGAGCATCTCGGGCGTGAGGTTCACCCCCGACAAGCCCAACGAGTTCACGAAGGCGACGGCCCCTTCGACCGTGCCACCCGTCGCCGAGGCCGGTGCGTTCATCGCGAAGTAGATGCCCTGGTCGATCGAGATCGCGGCGACGAGGGCCATGATCGCGACGAACGACTCCATGAGCATGCCGCCGTAGCCGATGAAGCGCGTCTGGCGCTCCTTCTCGATGAGCTTCGGTGTGGTTCCGGACGCGATCAGCGCATGGAAGCCCGAGAGCGCACCGCAGGCGATCGTGACGAACAGGAATGGGAAGAGGGGGCCGGCGAACACCGGACCCATGCCGTTCTCGCCGAAGATGCTGACCGCGGGAACCGTGATCTCCGGACGCACCAGCACGATGGCGCCGGCGAGCATGACGATCACGCCGATCTTCATGAAGGTCGACAGGTAATCGCGCGGAGCGAGCAGCAGCCAGACCGGGAGCACGGCGGCGATGAAACCGTAGATGATGATGCCCCACGCGATCGTGGTGCGGTCGAGGTGGAAGATCGCCTGACCCCACTCGGTGCCCGCGACCCAGCCGCCGCCGATGATCGCGGCCATCAGCAGTGCGAAGCCGATGATCGAGACCTCGGTGACCTTGCCGGGGCGCAGGTAGCGCAGGTAGACGCCCATGAAGAGCGCGATCGGGATGGTCATCGCGACCGAGAAGACACCCCACGGGCTCTCGCCGAGCGCGTTGACCACGACGAGGGCGAGGATCGCGACGATGATCAGCATGATCAGCAGCGAGGCGATGATCGCGGCGGTGCCACCGATCTTTCCGAGTTCCTGACGCGCCATCTGGCCGATCGTGCGGCCTCCGCGGCGCATCGAGAAGAAGAGGACCGTGTAGTCCTGCACAGCGCCGGCGAGCACGACGCCGACGATGATCCAGATCGTGCCGGGGAGGAAGCCCATCTGCGCCGCGAGCACGGGGCCGACGAGCGGTCCGGCACCGGCGATGGCGGCGAAGTGGTGGCCGTAGAGCACGCGCCGGTCGGTGGGGACATAGTCCTTGCCGTCCTGGCGGACCTCGGCGGGGGTGGCCCGGCGGTCGTCGGGGCGGGTGATGTACTTCTCGATCACCTTCGAGTAGAAGCGGTAGCCGATCAGGTACGTGCAGACCGCGGCGAACACGAACCAGATCGCGTTGACGGTCTCGCCGCGGACGATCGCGAGCATGGTCCACGCGACGGCACCCAGTAGGGCGATCGCCGCCCAGAGGATGATCTTCGGCAGAGTCCAGCGGTTCGCCTTCTCGTGATGCTCCTCACTGAGGGCGACGGGAGGGAGTTTCGGGTCGGTGACGGGGTCGATGCCCGGTGCGGTCATGGGAGTCTCCTCGGGATACGCGACATTGCGTTCCCCCACGTTAGGAAAACGCGCGGGCCGGATGCGGAGGAGGAAGCGGATGCTGCGACGAGCGGCGCCGATCACGCGATGAACGGATGCCCGTGCGCGCACACAGCGCCCCGCGGAAGGGAGACCGCGGGGCGCTGTGCTGTGGGGGCTACTCCGGTTTCGGCGTCTCCGGGGCCGGCGTCTCCGGTGCGGGAGTCTCCGGTGCCGGGGTTGGTGCCGGAGTCGGTGCGGGAGTCTCCGGGGCATCCGCCGGTGGCGCCTGCTTCGCCGGGGCGTCCGGCGTCGTCACCGTCACGACGGTGCGCACGTCCGAGTCGCCGTACTGGACGAGTCCGAGATAGCGGGCGCCGGCGGTCAGGCCGGTCCAGCTGAGGTCGTAGCTCGTCTTCTCACCGCGGACCGCGGCGATCGGATTCGGCGTCGCGGTGAACGCACCGTCGCCGGCGGGCTGCACGTTGGCGTAGGACATGTCCCACGTCATCGGCCCCGTCGTCGCATACACGTTCGCCACCACCAGATAGGTGCCGGCGGTCGGTGCCGGCACCGTGACCTGCTCGTCCGCCGAGCCGGTCGCCGACTGCCAGTTCTCGTAATACCGCAGGTCGTCCGGGCTCACCACGCGGTACACGGTGAGGTCGAGGTCGCTGCCGTCGTCGTCCGACGAGTCGAGGTCGAACCGGGAGAGCGTCGTGCCCTCCGGGACGTCCACTATCCAGGCGACGTCCTTGTTCGCGTCACCCGAGTTCTCATCGCCCGAGTGCCCCTCGACCGGGTTGTCCGGGTCGGTGAGGAGCTCGTAGGCGGTGAGGCCCGAGAGGTTCAGAGCCAGGTCGCCGTCGAGACCGGGGGTGATCTCCACGGACGTGCTGCCGTCGACGCCGGTGCCGGTGACCTCGGCCGGAGCATCCGCCGTGACCGGGAACACCGCGATCGGCGAACGCACCGAGTTCTTCGCGCTCTTCCAGATGAGCGAACCGGTCGCCCACTCCTCGACCGGCGCGCTCTTGTTGTCGAACGTGACGGTGAAGGTCTTGGTCTGCCCCGGCTTGTCGAACTTCAGCTGCTGCGGGGTGACCTTGACGTTCACGCCCGGAACGGAGGCCTTCGCGGTGAAGGTGCCCTTCTCGGTCGAGGTGACCGTGCGGGTGACGGTCTGCGCGCTGGCCAGCGAGCCGATCGAGATCGACGCCTGGTTGAGGTCGCTGCCGTCGATGGGCTCGATCCCCGGGAAGTCCGACAGGCCCTTCCCGTCGAGGAACGCCGCCCAGTCCTTGACCCCGTTGAGGTACAGCAGCCCGGGGTTCAGATACCGCTTCGGGTCGACCTGACCCGCGCCCTGCTCGAACGGGTCGGTGTTCTTCGATCCGTCGGGCAGCACGGTGTCGTAGGCGGTGGTCATCATCGCCGAGCGGATCTCGGCCGGCGTCGCCTTCGGGTGCTCGCCGAGGTACAGCGCTCCGAGGCCGGCCACGTGCGGCGAGGCCATCGACGTGCCGGAGAGGATGCCGAAGGTCGGCTCCTCGTCGGGTCCGTTGTTCGTCGCCGCGAGGATCGCGACGCCGGGGGCCGCGACATCCGGCTTCAGCACATCACTGCCGTCGGCCAGCATCGGCCCGCGGCTCGAGAAGCCCGCGATCTGCGGCGTCGGGGTGGTCACGCCCGTGGTGTTCTCGCCGACGAGGGTGATCGGGCGGTCGGTGCCGCCCTGCACGTACGCGAGCACGGCGGCGCGGTGCACGGCGTTCAGGTGCACGGTCGGCACGGCGTGGAAGTCGTTGTCGAGCGAGTCGGCACCACCCGGCACGTTCACGAGGACCATGCCGATGCCCCCGGCATCCTTCACGACCTGCGACTTCTCGGCGCGCGCGTTGCCGCCGCGATCGCAGACCACGATGTGTCCGGCGACCTTCGCGGGGTCGAGGGTCGCCGGCAGGCAGAGCTGCGGGTCGACCGCTCCTGCTGCGGCGGCATCCACCGCGGCGATCGACGGGCCGGTGACGCTCTCACCGAACGGCACGCTCACCGAGGCTCCGGCCTGCTCAAACCCGTCGAACTGCACGGTGCCCTCCCAGGTCGGGATGGTCGATGCGGCGACGGTCGTGTACCAGGGCGAGGCGTGGTCGGCCGTGACCGGGTCGGGGCCGTCGTTGCCGGCGCTCGTCGCGACGAAGACACCCGCGGCCGCGGCGTTGAAGAACGCGAGGTCCTCCGGCGACAGCACGGTGCTCGCCGCCCCTCCGCCGATGGAGTAGTTGATCACGTCGACGCCGTCGGCGACCGCCTGATCGATCGCGGCGACGAGGTCGCTCAGCGCGCAGATGTCGTCGGTGGTGACGGTCGTGTCCGGGCCGACGTAGCAGGCCTTGTAGGCCGCGACCTTCGCACCGGGTGCGACGCCCGAGACCGTCCCGAAGTCGACGCCCTCGATGGCGGCGTCGACCTTGAAGTTACCCGCCGCGGTGCTCGCGGTGTGCGAGCCGTGGCCGTCGCCGTCACGCGGCGAGAGGTAGTCGTACTGGAAGTCGAATCCGGCGGCCTCGGCCCCGGCGTAGAAGTACTGTCCGCCGATGAGCTTCGAGGAGTAGTCGCTCGTGTCCCAGTCCTGGCCTTCGACCATCGCGGCCTGGAACTGCCCGCCGTCGGACTTGTCGAAGTACACGTTGGTGCCGTCGGTGTAGGGCTGGTTGCCCTTGTGTCGGCTCTGCTGCTTCTTCTGCTTCTTGATCTTCTTGCCCTCGAAGGACGGATGCTCTGGCGCGATGCCGGTGTCGATCACGCCGACCACGACGCCCTCGCCGGCCTTCTCGACGCCGCCGGTCTGCTGCCACACTCCGCCTCGCCCCTTGCGGTCGTCGCCGAGGCCGAGGAAGTCGGTGGACGTCTGCGCGTCGGGGTGCCGGACCTCGTCCGGGTACACGCCGAGGACATTCTTCGACGCACGCAGCGCATCGACCTGCTCACCGGAGAGGTCGGCGCTGAAACCGTTGAGCGCGACCTGATAGGTGTTGTCGGGCGTGACTCCGATGTCGCCGACCAGGTCGGTCTGCTGCGTCTGCAGGTGCTTGACGTACCGCTGCGAGTCCTGCGATTGCGTCTCGAGCTGCTCGCCCTCGGCGGGCTTCGTCGCCTTCAGGCCTTTGACGTCGCCCTCATAGCTGGCGAGCGGATCGGACTTCATGACCACGATGTAGTGGCCGGGCGTGCCTGCGACCGGAACGGGATGCGTCACCTCCCCGGTCGCCGCGTAGCCGGTGGTTGCTGTCGATGCGATGAACAGAGTCGCCAGGGTGGTGGCTGCTGCCATCCGGAGGGGTGTTCGACCCATGTGGTGCTCCCGATGATCACGGTGCAACCTCGTTGCTGCACCGCGGCCAACATAGTCCCGCTGTTCGCCGCCGAAGAGAGAACTGGTCGATCGACCACCCGGCCTTCGCCGATCGGCCAGGGTTATCCACGGCGTCCCTCCCGATAGGTCGACAGTAAGCTGGAGAGGTGGCCCGCACCCCCCTCCTGTCGACTCGAGTACTGCTCGTCTGCGCAGCGATCGGAGTGGCCACGGGCATCCTCGCCGGCATCGCCGGATGGGTGACTCCCGTGCTGCTGGCGAGCCCCCTTCTCTTCCTCTACGGGCTCGTGCTCGGCTCGCACGTGCTGCCGGGGATCATCGCCCAGGAGGTGCTGCGGCTCCCCCTCGTCGCCCTGATCACGCACGTGTTCGCGGCACTGATCGCGAGTGCCTTCAACCCGGCGTGGGCGCTGCGGTTCATCGGCACCGCCCTGCTGTTCGGCCTCATCCAAGAGGGCGTCGCCGCCCTCACGCGCTACCGCGCCTGGGGGCCGTGGCGCTTCTTCATCTCTGCCGCCGTGATCGGCGTCGTCGTCGCGGTCGTGGTGTTCTTCGCCGCGCATCTGTCGGTCATGCCGCCGTGGGCGCAGATCCTGTACCTCGCGATCTCGGTGCTCGGCCCGATCGCGTGGACCGCGGTGGGGCTCGCGATCGGCTCGGCGCTGCGCAGGGCCGGGGTCGCTCGGCGCTGACTGCATCGGCGCCGGTCGCCTCGGTGCCGGTCGGTTCCGCTCGATGGCGGATCAGGTAAGGCTCAGCTAAGTTAGACGGGTACGATCCGTCGACCCGGGACTCCGCCGTGCGCCCATCCGCGCCCCTGCTGAGCGTGCGTGAGCTCTCTCTCACCCACGCCGATGCCGCGCACCCCTCACCGCGCGACGTGACGTTCGACATCCACCCCGGAGAGGTCGTCCTGCTGCTCGGACCCTCCGGATCCGGCAAGTCGACCCTCACGCTCGCTCTCAACGGCCTGATCCCGCATGCGCTGCCGGCGACCATGGTCGGCACCGTCGAGGCCGGCGGAATCGACACCGCCGCCGCGCAGCCCGCCACTCTGAGCACGCACGTCGCGATGGTGTTCCAGGACCCGGATTCGCAGATCGTCACGGGCACCGTCTACGACGAGGTCGCGTTCGGGCCGGAGAATCTCCTGCTCGCACTCGACGTCGTACGGGGCCGCGTCGAAGCAGCACTGCGCCGGGTGGGACTGTGGGATCGGCGTGAGGAGAACCCGGATCACCTGTCCGGCGGCGGACGGCAGCGACTCGCGATCGCCTGCGCCCTCGCGATGGGCTCGCCCCTGATCGTGCTCGACGAGCCGACTGCCAACCTCGACCCGCAGGGCATCGACGACGTCTATGCCGCACTGGCCGATGTGGTCGCCGCCGGAGACCGCGCGATCCTCCTCGTCGAGCACAACCTCGACGCGGCGATGGATTTCGTGACGCGCACGATCGTGCTCGACCGCGACGGCAGGATCGTGTTCGACGGGCCGGCTGCCGAGGTCATCCGCGCGCATGCCGACGAACTCGTCGGGATGGGCGTCTGGCTGCCGGCCGCCACGCTCGCCGCGCTGCGGCTGCGGGGTCAGGGCCTCTCGTTCGATCCGCTGCCGCTGACTCCGGATGAGCTCGCCGCAGGGCTTGATCGGAAGGGCGTTTCGTCTCGCTCCGCTCGCTCGACTGGCTCGACTGGCTCGACTGGCTCGGCTGGCGATGAGGGCAGCGACGCGAAACGCGCGGACGCCAGCCGGCCCGAGCCGATCATCCGCGCCCGCGGGCTGACCGTGCGCCGCCGACGGACCGAGATCCTGCACGGGATCGACCTCGACCTCGAACCGGGAAGCCTCACCGCGATCGTCGGCGCGAACGGTGCCGGCAAGACGACGCTGATCCAGGCTCTCGCGGGTGTCGTGCCGCCCCCGCGGGGTCAGGTGTCGGTTGACGGCATCGATCCCGGTACTGCTTCCCCCCGCGACCTCGCCGCGCGCATCGGATTCGTGTTCCAGAACCCCGAGCACCAGTTCATCGCGCACACCGTCTTCGACGAGCTGGCGCACGGGCTGCGGCTGCGGCATGTGCCGGATGCGGAGATCACCGCCCGCGTCGCGGAGATGCTCGCGCGGTTCGGACTCGAGCACAAGGCGGACGTGCACCCGTTCCTCCTGTCGGGTGGCGAGAAGCGACGCCTCTCTGTGGGAACGGCTCTGATCACACGACCGCGCGTCCTCGCGCTGGACGAGCCGACGTTCGGGCAGGACCGCGCGCGGGCCGCCGAGCTTCTCGATATCCTGCAGAACCTCCGCGCCGAGGGCACGACGATCGTGATCGTCACGCACGACCTGCAGCTCGTCGCAGAGCACAGCACGCACGTCGTGCTCCTCGCCGGCGGGCAGGTGCGGGCGGCGGGCGCCACCGCAGCGCTGTTCCGCGACCAGCAGCTGTTCGCCGATGCCGGGCTCCGCATACCCGCGCTGCAGCGCGTGCTGGTATCCGCGGGGCTCGAGGTGATCCGATGAGCGCCGATGCCGCGGGCAGCACCGTCCGCAACACCGGCGCCGCCGGCGGAGGCCGCGCTTTCGACCCGTACGCCCGGATGACGGCGACCTCGCCCCGGCAGTTCCTGTACGCCCTGAATCCGCTCGCCAAGGTCGCGGGTTTCGCCCCGGCGATGGTGCTGCTCGTGTTCGTCCGCGACCTCGCCACCCCGGCCGCGTTCCTCGTGCTCGCATACGCGCTGATCCTGGTCGGCGCCCGCCTCACGCGACGTCTGCTCGCTCTGCTGCTTCTCGGACTCCCGGCCGGGATGCTGCTGGTCGCGGTCGGATTCTCGCTGTGGGTGGATGCCGGGCTCGTCGACGGCAGCACGCCGGTGGTGTGGATCGGCGACTGGACGCTGTACAGCGGCGCTCTGGTGATCGGCGCGGCGACCGCGCTGCGGCTCGGCTCGATCATGGCGCTCGCCCTCGTCGGCGGGCTCACCACCAGCGGCCCCGACCTCGTACGGGCGAGCGTGCAGCAGCTCCGGGTGCCCTACCGCGTCGGCTACACGGCGCTCGCGGCGTTCCGGTTCGTGCCGCGATTCGGGCATGAGCTGGCCGTGATCCGCGCGGCGCATCGGGTGCGCGGGTACCACGGCGGGCGCGGACCGTTCGCCCGTATCGCGCGCGGTTGGGGCTACATCGTGCCGCTGCTCGCCGGGGCCATCCGCCATGCCGAGCGCGTCGCCCTGGCGATGGATTCCCGGGCGTTCGGCGCTCATCCCACCCGCACCGAGCGGCATCTCGTGCCGTTCCGCACGCGGGACACGGTCTTCACTCTCGTGACACTGCTGGCGTCCGCCGCCATCTTCGTCGCCTTCTTCCCCTGGCAGCTTCCCTGAAAGGCGCCCCATGGCATACAGCAAGATGGTCAAGCCCGAGACGACCGAGCTCATCCATCTGACGGTCCTGCGCTCGGAGCGCCTCTCGGCGCACTGGATCCGCCTGACTCTCGGCGGCGGCGAGATCGAGAAGTTCCGCCCGATGGGCTTCGACCAGTGGTTCCGCCTGTTCCTGCCGATCGGCGGCGACGCCGGCCTCGAGCGGGTGCCCGCCAAGGCGAACAAGATGTTCGGGTATCTGAAGTTCCTGCGCATCCCCGACGGCGAACGCCCCGTGATGCGCAACTACAGCGTGCGCGCCTATCGTGCGGCGACGGCGGAGGCCGGCGCCGAGATCGACGTGGACTTCGTGCTGCACGGCTCGGCGGCCGACGGCACGGCCGGCCCGGCGTCGCGCTGGGCGGAGATCTGCCAGCCGGGCGAGCACGTGCTGATCATCGACGAGGGGCTCACCTTCAACCCGCAGCGCGGCACGGACCGCGTGGTGCTGGTCGGCGATGAGACGGCGCTGCCGGCGATCGCCTCGATCAGTGCCTCGCTGCCCGCGGATGCCACCGGCACGGCGATCATCGAGGTGCCGAGCGAGGAGGATGCGCTGGAATTCCCGCATCCGTCCGGTCTCGAGGTCGTCTGGCTCGTGCGGCCTCACGATGTCGCTCCCGGTGCGCTGGCGCTGCAGGCGCTGGGCCGCACCGCGCTGCCGGATGCCCCGTTCCACGCGTATGCGGCCGGCGAGCAGGCACTCGCCTCGGGCGCTCGCAAGCACCTGGTGGGCGAGCGCGGTGTCGACAAGAACGCGGTCAGCTTCTGCGGGTACTGGAAGATCGGTGCGGCCTCACCCGCTTCGAAGGCCGCTCGCGAGGCGGCAGCGGAGCCGCTGGCATGAGCGGTGTGGATGCGGCGGGCACGGACGCGGCGGTTCCCCGGCGAGGATCGGGCGGTACCGCGCGAAAGCCGGGTGGGCGCTTCCGCTTTCCCACCGCGATCCTGCTGACCTGCGCGGCGCTCGGTGTGGCGGGCGGCCTGTTGCTGGCACCGGCGAACTGGTTGTCGACGCTGCTCTTCCCCGTGGCGCCGTTCGCGAGCGTGGCGCTGGCCGGGCTCTGGATGCTGCCGTCGGTCATCGCGCTGCGTCTGCTGCGACGCCCGCTGGTCGGACTCCTGGTGGGTCTGCTCGCCGGCCTCGTGATCGTGCCGTTCTCCGGCTACGGGTTCGGCAGCGTGGCGACGAATCTGTGGTGGGCGGCGTTCACCGAGCTGCCGTTCCTCTTCGTGATCTGGCGATACTGGGGCACGTGGATGCACTATGTCGGCGCGGTCGTGGTCAGCGTCGTGTATCCGGTGCTGGCGTGGGCATCGTTCGATCTGGGCAGCTTCCCGCTCGCGGTGCAGGCCCTGTTCTTCTCCATCACCCTGGCGAGCTGCGTCGGTACCACCGCCCTGGGAATCATCATCGCCGATCAGCTCCGGAAGGCCGGCGTCGGCGGGCGTCGTTCGCAATGATCCTGAGGTGACGCCGACCGCGACTCCTGCCGGGGCTTCTCCGCGCAGGCGGACCATCAGGCGGCGATGTCGAAGCGGGCGCGGCCTCCGAGTCGTGGGGGGCGGGTGGGGGCGGCGGGCGGGGGCGGGAGGGACCCCAC
>NZ_JBLVOH010000001.1:0-6072 GCF_053543675.1 Microbacterium umsixpiens | reverse complement strand
GAGGGGGGGGGGCGGGAGGAACCACACTCGTCCCCCGGTCCCGGTCCCGGTCCCGTGTCGGGGTCGGTCGATGCGGATGTCCCACCCGTTGTCGTGGATGCGGTGGTGGCAGGTCTCACACAGCAACACCCCGTTGGACAGATCGGTGGGCCCGTGGTCGCGTTTCCACCAGCGGATGTGGTGCGCTTTCGTCATCTCGGGTGGGAGCCCACACATCGCGCACCCGCCATCACGTTCCACGAGGGCGAGTCGTTGTGCGCGGGTGAACAGGCGTTTCTCCCGCCCCCAGTCCAACACTTCACTGTCCCCACCGAGAACACACGGGATGATTCCGCCGCCGGCGGCCATCCGCCGTGCCGCCCCGATGCTGACGGGCTGGTCGAGACCATCCACGGTCGCCGATCCCGCCCCCGATTCCAGGTCCGAGAGGTTCATCCGGACGATCACCGTCGCCCCGGCGACCGGGACCCGCGTCTGGCAGCCGAGGACGTGCGCGCAGAACACCGCGAGCGCGTCGGCCTGGATCATCGGGACCGTGCGCCGGTCCGCGTCGGGGGCCTCCGCGTCGGGGGCTTCCTGCCGGGCGGCGAACGCGGCGGTCACGAACCCGCGGATCGCGGTCACCACAGGGGCGGCGGTCTCGGCGTCGAGGACCGCGTTCAGGTGCACCATCCCGTCCCGCTCGAACAGGGTCAACGCCCGCTTCCCCCGCCGCTCCTCTTCTTTCGGCTCCACCCCGTCGGGGTCCAACCAGGACTCCGCCCGCACCACGAGCTTTCGCACATCGTCGAGCGCGAGCCCCTGTGCTTTCTCGACCAGCACCCGCTCGCCCTGGGCGACACGCTCCGCCCCGGCCGTCACCCGGCACCGATCCAGGACCGTGATGATCATCGCCGCGGCCGGCGCACTGAGAGCACCCGAGCCGAGCACGGCCCGCACCAACGGATACCTCGCCGGAAGCGGCGCCCCCAGAAGGTCCGCGCGCGGCGCCGTCGCCTCCCCCACCTTCACCAGACGGGCCGCGTCGCCCGTCGAGCGTCCCGTGGTCGCGGCGATCAACGTCGCCGGAGTGCGGAACCCCTGCTGCTTCGCGAGGCTCTCCGCCCCGAGCTCCGGCCGCGACTCATGCGCGATCCGCGCGGCGACCTCGACATGCACCGCATCCAACCGCCGCTGCAGCACCCCGACCGCCGCCCCCACCGCGACCAGCTGCGCCCGGGACAGATCCCCCGCCACGCCGGCACCCGACCACGCCTCATCGAGGCGACTCATCGCCTCGTGCAACCCGGTCAAAGTGGACATGCTCCATCCTAACCCGGTAACACGCTACCTTCGAAGCTATCTCCGCATCACATCCCAGAATGTCGCAGAAACCCGCGACACCACGCCCGCGACCCCTCCGCCACAGATCCCACCATCCTCGAAACTATCCACGAATAACGTAAAAGGCGCAACAGGCGCAACAGGCGCAACGGATCACGCAGAAGCCCCGCCGACAACCCCGCTACTTCACGCTCCCCTGCGTCAGCCCACCGACGAGCCACTTCTGCAGGAAGAGCGCCAGCAGATAGATGGGGATCAACCCGGACAGGCTTGCGGCCGCCATCTGCCCGAACATCACCTCGCGGCCGCCCTGCATCAGGGCGATGCCGACCGGGAGCGTCTGGGAGTCCACACTCTGCGTGAGCAGCAGGGGGATCAAAAAGTCGTTGTACGCCAGGATGAAGACGATGATCGAGACCGCGACGATCCCCGGCGCGGTGAGCGGCAGGATCACCGCCCACAGCGTGCGGAGCGGTCCGCATCCGTCGATCTGCGCCGCCTCGTCGATCTCGAACGGGATCGCGCGGAAGAAGCCGTCCAGCAGCCAGACGGCGACCGGCGTGAGCAGCAGACCCTCGACGATCCCGAGTCCGAGAACCGAGTCCATCAGCCCCGCCGAGCGCACCAGCACGAAGAGCGGGATGATCGCGACGACCGGCGGGGCGACGTAGGCCGAGACGATCAGCCCGAGCGTCTGCTTCCCGCCGGCGCGCAGCCGGGCCATCGCGTAGTTCGCGGGGATCGACACGAGGAGCGACACCAGCACGGCGATGATCGCCGCGCCGAACGAGTTGCGCAGGTAGGTGAGGATCGGCCAGTTCTCGAAGGCCGCGGTCCAGTTCTCGAACGCGAGGCGCGAGGGGAGGATCCGTGTCGACAGGATGTCGTCCGGGCTCTTGAACGACATGCCGACCATGTACAGCACGGGCAGGAGCGCGAGCGTGATCGCGACGACGATCACGGCCCACTTCACCGCCGTGACCAGTGCGGACGGACGCCCGGGGCGCGACGTGCTCGACGTGCGCACCTTGGAGCGCCCTCGGCGACGGGCGGAGGGGACGATGAGCGTCTCGGTCGCGCTCTCCTCGAGGCGATCGGATGCGCGGAGCATGAGCGACATGGTCAACTCTCCTTGTGCAGGCGCTGCCGCACGGCGTTGAGCGGCAGGATGACGATGGTGACCAGGACGAGGAAGGCGATGGTCTGCGCGGCCGCCGCCCCCACATCGAAGGTCTGCAGACCGGTGCGATAGATCTCGTAGCTGCTGACGGTGGTGTCGAAGCCCGGCCCGCCGCTGGTCATGATGAACACGAGGTCGAAGACCTTGAACGAGACGACGAGCTTCAGCAGCAGCACCGTGATCAGGCTCGGCAGCACCAGCGGGAGGGTGATGCGCCAGAAGGTCTGCCACACTCCGGCGCCGTCGACCTGCGAGGCCTCGTACACCTCGGTGGGCAATGTCTGCAGCGCGGCGAACACCAGCAGGACGCAGAACGGCGTCCACTGCCAGGCGTCGACCGTGATCACCGAGATCATCGCGGCGGGGCTCGACCCGAGGAACAGGAACGGCTCGGAGCCCGGATCGAGCGATTGCCCGATGTTGTTGAGCAGCCCGCCCGTGGGGGCCAGCATGAGCTTCCAGATGACTCCGGCCATGACCGGCGGTGTCATCAGCGGGAGCAGGAGCAGCACCCGTATGATGCGCCCGCCCTTGACGGCCGCATCGAGCGAGAGCGCGACCGCCAACCCTGCGATCAGCGCGATGAGCGCCGACGGGATGGCGAAGAGGAGCGACCTGCCGAGGGACGGGAGGGTGATCCCGTCCCCCAGCAGCGCCGCGAAGTTGTCGAACCCGACCCATTCCGAGAACGGACGTCCCAGCGACGACTCCGAGAAGGAGGCGGCGATGATGTAGCCGAGCGGGTAGATCGCGATGATGACGATCGCGATGACGGCGGGGGCGAGCAGGGCGCGCCCCGTCCACGACGCACGTCGGGAGACGCGTCGGTGGGTGACGGGCTGCGACATGAGCGGTCCTTTCGGGTTCGACGAGCGGATCAGCCGGCCAGGGACTGCCAGGAGTCCCAGGTCTGCTGCATCGCCTGTTCGGCGGTCAGGCTCCCCTGGAGCATGAGCGCGAGGTTGTCGCTCAGCGACTGGATCATCTCCGGTGCCTGCGGCGACGTGGGCCACGACTGCGCGTTCGGCAGCACCTGCGCGGCGACCGCCGACACCTCGGGGGCGAACTCGACGTATTCCGGGCTCTCCAGCGTCGACGTCCGGGTGGGATCGACGCCGGAGCCGGTCGTCGTGATCAGCTTCTCGTTGGTCTCCTTCGAGGAGGCGAAGGCCACGAAGTCCTTGGCGAGCTCCTCATCGCTCGCGTTGGGGCTGATCCCCATCGCCCATCCGGCGTTCAGCGCTCCGGAGATCTTGCCCTCCGGCCCGATGGGCAGCGGTGCCACACCCCAGCCGTCGACGATCTTCGACTGCTCGGGATCCTGCGCGAAGACACCGAGGTCGGTCCAGAACTCGATCATGCCGACGGACCCCGAGAGGAACTGCGGCAGCGCCTGCTCGAACCCGATCTCCAGCGGACTGGGCAGGGCAGAGGGGGCGGCGTCGAGCATCGACTGGGCCGCCGCGACCGCGTACTCGGTGTCGAGCTGCGGCATCTGCGGGTCGATCGGATCGGGCGACATCGTGGCGAGACGGTTGAAGAAGGTCGAGCCGATGTTGAACGCGCTCTTCGAGCCGAGCAGGGCGTTGCCGTACACGCCGTCCGCCTTCTCGGCATCGGTGATCTTCTTCGAGACCTCGATGTACTCGTCCCACGTGGTCGGCACCTCGACGCCGTTCCGCTCGAAGATCGCCTTGTTGTAGAAGAGCACGTGCGTGTCGCCGTCGATCGGCAGACCGTAGGTGCCTCCCTCGTACTGCGAGTACGGGCCGAAGATCGCCTCGATGAAGTCGGACGAGTCGATGTCTTCGTCGGATTCGACCCAGTCGGTGATGTCGGCGAGCGCACCGGCGTCGGCGAGCGCGCCGACCGACGTGTACCAGTACTGGATGACGTCGTAGTTGTTGGTTCCGGACTGTGCGTCGAGGACCGCCTTGGTCTGGATCTGGTCGTAGGGCACGACCTCGACTTCGACCTCGACACCGGTCTCGGCTTCGAAATCGGCCTCGAGGGTCTTGCCGGCTCCCTCCTGCGGGGCGGCGATCAGGACCTTGAGGGTCTTGTCACCACCGTCGCCGGAGGATCCGCCGGCGTCGCCGGAGCAGCCCGCGAGCACGAGGCCCGCGACGGAAGCCAGGGCGATGACGGGCAGGGAGCGACGCGCATAGCGCGAGAGGGATGAGGAGCGTCGTTGCACACTCATGGTGCTGTCCTTTCGATGTTTCTTCTTCGGGTGAGGGGGTGAAGCGGTCAGGATCCGGATTCGGGGTCCGGCGTCCAGGGGCGATCGACCTTGTCGCCATCGACCCAGGGGGTCTTCACGAAGACGGCGCGGAACGACTCGTCGAACGGGTTGCGTACGAAATGCTCCTCGTGCGGTTCGGCGCGGAGCACATCACCGACGGAGACGACCCTGCAGGTGTCGCGATCGAGCCAGATCTCGGCGCGCCCTTCCAGCACCACGAAGGACTCCGTGTGGTGCTCGTGCAGGTGATTGCCGAACTCGTCGCCCGGCCGCAGCACGACCACGCCGAACGCGGCGTCGTCGCTCTGGGCGAGGTAGCCCGGCCCCCAGTCGCCGAACCGGAGCGCGGCATCGGCGGCGCGGAGCACGTCGGCACTCATGCGAGCACCCGCGTCTCGGTGGCCTCGCGGAACAGCTCGTACGCGTCGGCGGGAGCGGCGTCATCGTGGACGACCGCGCGGACTGCGCGCATCATCGCCGCAGGATCCGCGCTCTGGAAGATGTTGCGCCCCATGTCGACGCCGGCAGCGCCCGCGCGGACCGCATTCGACGCCATCGTGAGGGCTTCCAGCTCGGGGAGCTTCTTCCCCCCGGCCATGATCACCGGCACCGGGCAGCCCGCCACCACGTCTTCGAAGCCCTCGTCGCAGTAGTAGGTCTTGACGAGCTGGGCGCCGAGCTCGGCGATGATGCGGGTGGCGAGGCCCAGGTAGCGGGCATCACGGACGAGCTCCTTGCCGACCGCCGTCACCCCGAGCACCGGGATCCCGGCGGCGTAGCCCTCGTCGACGAGCGTCGTGAGGTTGCGGATGCTGCGGCTCTCGTGCTCACCGCCGACGAAGACCTGCACGGCCACGGCGTCGGCGTTGATGCGCACGGCATCCGCCATCGCCATCGCGGTGTATTCGTCGGAGAGGTCCTTGAGGATCGACGGCCCGCCCGAGGCGCGGAGCACGAGACCGGCGCGCGTGGCCGGCGGAACGGAGGTGCGCAGCGCACCGCGGGTGCACATCACGGCGTCCGCGTACTCGGCGAGCGGGGCGATGTTCAGGTCGATGCGCTCGAGGCCGGACGTCGGTCCCTGGAAGTATCCGTGGTCGAACGCCAGCATGACCGTGCGGCCGGTGTCGGGGTCGAGGATGCGGGAGAGGCGGTTCTGCATGCCCCAGTCGAGGTTCGCGGCCCCGCGGATGTTCTGCGAGAAGCGCACGGCCGGTGTCTCGGAGTGGAACTTCTTCGCTGCGGCGTTGCCTTCGAGGTCTGCCATGGTGTCTCCTTCTGGTGGTCGTCAGCCGGCGTGGCCGACGGGCGAGAGTCGGGTGGG